>JASLIH010000283.1 GCA_030152105.1 Actinomycetes bacterium | reverse complement strand
GCCAAGGAGGCGGCGGGTTCCTAGCCCCGCCGCCTCCTTGGCGAGTTCGTCGGCGTAGGCGCGGGCGTCGATGGCGTCCAGCACCGCCAGCCGGGCGTTGTCGACGGACCAGGAGGCGTAGTCGATCGCCGCGGCGGCGTCGTCTTCGGCCCAGGCCGCGTCGTCGGCGGCGACGTTGGCGTCGATCTGGTCGGCCCGCTTGTCGATCCGGGTCTGGAGGTCGTCCATCTTGGCGGCGGCGTCGGTCTTCAGCTGGGCCCACTTGCTGCGGGCGCTGGCCGCGGCCGCGCTGGCGTCCTGGCGGGCGTCCTTGGCGGCCAGGTCGACATCGACCTTGGCCTGGTCGATGCGCTGGCGCAGCTGCTCGCGGGACTCGGTGACGGCGGCTTGGGCGGCCTGCTTGGTCTGGGCGGCGCGCTGCTGGAGGTCGTCGAGTTGGGCCGAGAAGTCCATGATCCCTCCTTGCTGTGGTTGCTTGCCTGTCTTGCTGCTAGAACACCCTCATCGCTGTTCACCCCCATCAGCCGTGGGATACCGCCTTCCTCTGTGAGCAGCTTTGGAGTCTCCGCTCGCTGTTCACTGTCGCGGTTGGGGCGACCCGTCGCGCCTGTGAACACCCTGGGGGGTCCACGGGTCGACCCACTGGGGCACCCCTTCGACGCGAGCGGCATGGATGCGTTCGGGGAACGCCCACGGCGAAAGCTTGTCGCCACCAGCGAGACGGTCCGGAAGCGCAGCCCCGAGAAGCCAAGGTGCTCACTGCGCAGGCGCGGTGTCGCCTCGGTCGCGCGAGCTGCGACTCGTCCTCGTTCAGGTGTCGGGGGTCGCGCCGCGCGTGGTCCCGGCGTGCCAATGGAAGGCCAGGTCGGCGCCCCGCTCGCGCTCGTCTAGGCGGACGAGGAGCCAGCTGTCCGCACGGACGCTGCCCAAAGCTCTCGACGAGAGCTGATTCCGAGCTTCATGTAGACCTTGCGGAGATGCCATTCGACGGTGCGGGAGCTCAGGAAGAGCTGAGCCCCGATCTCCGGGTTGGAGAGGCCGTCGCGGGCGAGTCGGACAATCTGCTCCTCCTGCGGTGTGAGCTCGTCGCGCGTCTCAGCGCTGCGCTTCCGGACCGTCTCGCCGGTCGCGACCAACTCTCGGCGCGTGCGCTCGGCGAACGCCTCCATTCCAATGGCGGCAAACATGTGGTGCGCCGTACGAAGCTGCTCGCGCGCGTCGCTTCGTCGCCCCTCGCGCCGCAGCCACTCCCCGTAGAGCAGATGCGCGCGGGCGAGCTCGGGACGGAGCTGAGTCCGGCTCAGCCGATCGATCGCTTCGAGGTGGAGCTCCTCGGCGGTGGCACTGTCGCTCAGCAGCGCCCGCGAGCGCGCCTCGACCCCCAGCGCCCAGTCGGTGCCGCTGGGCTGGGTCGTCTCGGCCAGCTGCTGGAGCGCCTCGCGGGCGAGCTCGACGTCTCCTCCGCGCGCGGCCGCCTCGACCAGCTCGGGCAGCGCCCATATGGAGATCCATGGCTCGAAGGTATTCGAGGTGGCTTGTTGGGCGGAACCAGCCGCCTCCTCGTAGCGACCGAGGCCGTTGTAGAGGAGGGCGGCTGCCCAGTGCGCATTGGTCGCCGTTATCGACCTCTCACCGGCCTGCTCGATCGTGGCCGCGATCAGCGCTGAGGCCTCGGCCTCCCTCCCTTGCAGGGCCAGGAGCCTCAGCGCGATATGCGGTGCCACGAGGCTCCCGGTCGCCGCCGCGACGCTGTCGGCCTCGGCGATGGTAGCGGCGGTGCCCGCGAAGTCGCCGCTCAACAATGTGACCGTGCCCAGCACGGTGAGGATGACCGGGAGTTGCGCGAGCGCGCCAGCGTCGCGGACGAGCTGGACCGTCCGGGCGGCGATCGCGAGCCGGCCCTCGTCGTCCCACACTGCGGTGCTGGCCGCCGCGGCCAGCCAGCCCCAGCGCAGGGTGTCCTCCACCGACAGGTCGCCGTGGGCGAACGCCCTCCCTGCTCGCAGCAGTGTCGGGGCCGCGGCGGCGCGTCCCTCGGTGATCAGAAGTGCAAGGCCGTCGAGCAGCAGGTCGAGCGGACGGGGTGTGCCCGCTCGCGGGGTGAGGGCCTGGACGGCACGGCAGATCTCCAGGAGGACGTCGCCTTCGGCGAGGTGCCCGGCGCCGACGGCCGCGGCCCAGGCGTTGAGATACGTCTCGCGGGCGAGGTCAAGGTCGAACGGTTCGATTCGCGTGGCGGCGTTCAGTAGCAGCCGGGGAGCGTCGCCGAAGCGTCCCGCGGCGAAGGCGACGTGGCCGCGAAGCAGTGTGGCTCGTGCGGCCTGGAACCCGTCGAGCGGGTAAGACTCCGCCACGGACAGGAGCCGCTGCGCCGTGTCGAGCTCTCCTGCCTGAAAGCTCAACTCCGCCGCGGCCAGCGCGCGCTCCGTTCGCCGGCCCGGCTCGGCTGTCATCCCGACGGCGCGCTGCAGGAACGCGGCAGCGGCGGCGATGCCTCCGCGCGCCTGGGCGCGGCCGGCGGATCGTTCCAGCTCGCTCGCGACCGCCTCGTCGGGTGCGGGGGCAGCCGCCGCCAGATGCCACGCCCGACGGTCTGGATTAATGTCCCGATCGGTCGCCTCCGCCAGTGCGAGGTGCACACTCCTACGCTGATCGACTGGCGCGGACCGGTAGACCGCGGAGCGAACCAGCGGATGACGGAACCGCACGGATTCCTCGATCGTGAGCAGCCCGTCCGTAGCGTCAGCCTCGGCAACCTCGATCCCGAGCCGTTCGGCTGCGCGCCAGACGAGCAACGGGTCGCCGACCGGCTCGGCGGCGGCGACGAGCATCAAGAGCCGCGCGGAGGCCGGAATCGCCTGAACTCGGTCTTGGAAGCTCTCCTCGAGCCGAGTCGGCAACGCCTGCCGCGGGGCGTCCAACAGGCCGAAACCACCGGCAAGCTGCTCGACCGACAACCCACGGGGCAGCTCCAGGAGCGCGAGGGGATTGCCCCGCGTCTCGGCGACGATGCGATCGCGGATCCGCTCGTCGAGCCGGAACATGACGCCCGAACGCAGAAGCGCGCGCGCGTCCCCGTTCCGGAGCCCAAGAACCTCCAGCTCCGGGAGGCCGCGAAGATCCCCGGCGGGCGTGCGCGCCGCAAGGAGAAGTCCGACTGGCTCCGCGAGGAGCCGCCGTGCGACGAAGGCGAGTGTCTTGGCCGACACCTCGTCCAGCCACTGCGCGTCGTCGACGACGCAGAGGAGCGGACGCTCCTCTGCCGCCGCCGAAAGCAGCGTCAGGACCGCCAGCCCGACGAGGAATCGATCCGGCGCCGGCCCTGCGGTCCGGCCGAACGCGACCTCGAGTGCGCCGCGCTGTGGCGGAGGGAGTTGCTCCACGGCTTCGAGCAGCGGCGCACACAGCTGGTGCAAGGACGCGAACGCGAGCTCCATGTCCGACTCGACACCCGCGGCGTGCAGGACCCGCATGTCTGCCGCCGAGGCAACGGCATAGTTCAGGAGCGCTGTCTTCCCGATCCCGGCCTCACCGTGCATCAGCAGCGTGCGACTCTCGCCGGCGCGGAGCGCGGCGATCACGTCATCGAGCAGGGCGCACTCCGAACCACGCCCCTGCAAGCTCCTCGGCCCGCGGATCGGATCGCCACCCGCCATCGCACCTCGATCCTAGACCGAACCCAGAGCAAGGGTCTAGCAGCACCGCTGGGAGCAGGGATGGTGGTTTGCCGCCAACCCCAGGGTGCTGAACCAGGGTGTTCGCTGGGGCGACCGATCCTCGACTGCGTGACGCTATCCGACAGACGCAGCGGGGCGTTTCGGTCAACGAGCAGTCAACACCCACCCGAACCGGGCTGGCACATGGTCGAGGTTGGCAGGTTCGACAGGCGGGCGGACGCAGAGTTCGCCCGGTCGCTGCTGGCGGCAGCAGGGATCCCCTGCGTGCTCGCTCCCGACGAGGCCGCTGGCGCCTACCCGATCGACCTCTCGGGTGGCGCGCGTGTCCTCGTCGCCGATGCGGATGCCGATGACGCAGCGGTTATTCTCAGGAATCACGCGCCAGGAGAAGAGGAGCACGAATGAGTACGAGTGTCGACGTCAACGGGGTGGGTTGATGGTCGAGTACCAATTGGGCGCGGGCGTACCGCAGCGGACGACTGCGGGGTCGCTCTGGCAGGCGATGAGCGGCCGGCCACTGAGCGCTGATCTCCTGGATTGGCCGCCGGACCTCTTCGCGCTGACCTCGTCGATGCTCCAGCGGTCGGGGGCCTTTCGTTTTGCGCTGTCGCCGCCGCCTGGGCGCCAGTGGCCGCCCGGATCACGAAGCGCGTGGTCGACCACGGTCGAGGCGGCTGGCCGTGCGTGGAGTGGCGCCGTCGATGCCCCAGGGGAGCCGGTTCCGCCGCTGCTTGTCAGCATGATGGAAGTCGTGGTCGCCGCAGCGACGACGCCGCTGGAGGAGCTTTCCACCGGCGCCGATTGGGACCTGTGCGCGGCACTGCTGACGCTGCATGCCATCGCCGATGAGGCGTGCGCCGGGATCGGCGTCGCCCTGGCCGCTTCAAATCCCCTCGGGTGCGGCTACCGGGGCCGCGCCCGGGAGCTGCTCGCGCAGCGCGGCACACTCGCGCGAATTTCGCAGGATGTTGTGCTGGTGCTTCCGAAGATCCGCACGCCCGCGGCGCCAGGAACCTCCATCCGGTCTATGTCTCGGTACGCGACCGCGCACGGGTCGAGCGTCGGCGTGCGATGGCACAAGCTGCCGGCCCGTCGGCGGGGCACCGAGCCTCGCGCCGACCATGTCAACTTCCTGCTGCTGCCATGGCCGTTGCAGATACGCGCAAGCGACTTTCGCCCGATCGAAGGTTCCGCGCAGCGCGATACCGACGAACCGTATGGATTCTTCGACTTCGACCCC
>JASLIH010000252.1 GCA_030152105.1 Actinomycetes bacterium | reverse complement strand
GGCGCGCATCTGCTTCTCCATGGCCTGCTTGATCGGGGCCGGCGGGTCGATCGCCTTGATCTCCACCCGGTTGACCCGGATCCCCCACTTGCCGGTGGCCTCGTCGAGCACGCCCCGCAGCTCGCTGTTGATCTTCTCCCGCGAGGTCAGCGTCTCCTCCAGGTCCATCCCGCCGATCACGTTGCGCAGGGTGGTCACGGTCAGCTGCTCGGCCGCCTGGATGAAGTTGTTGATCTCATAGGCCGCCGCCCGGGCGTCGGTGACGTGGAAGTACAGGACGGTGTCGATGTTGACGACCAGGTTGTCCTCGGTGATCACCGGCTGGGGCTGGAACGACACCACCTGCTCGCGCAGGTCGATCGACCCCCGCACCCGGTCCACGAAGGGGATGACGAAGCTGAGGCCCGGCTCGAGGGTCTTGTGGTAGCGGCCCAGCCGCTCCACGTTCCGGGCCCGTGCCTGGGGGACGATCCGCACCGAGCGGAGCACCACCAGCGCCGCCAGCAGGGCGGCGACAACAGCAACGATCAGGACTTCCATCGGTCACTCCCGCGGGTACACGAGGGCGGTCGCGCCCTCGATCTCGATCACGTCGACGGTGGTCCCGGCGGGGATCACCAGCGTCTCGTCATAGGCGCGGGCCGACCATTCCTCCCCGCCGATGCGGACCCGCCCGGCATTGCCGGTCACCTCCTGCACCACCCGCGCCTGCCGGCCCACCAGCGCCGCCACCCCGAACCGGTGCTGGGGGCCGTAGCGCGGCCGCAGCTGCCGCTTCAACAGTGGCCGCACCCCGACCAGCAGGGCGATGGACACGGCGGCGAAGGTCGCGAACTGGGCGAACGGCCCAAGCCCGAGCGCGGCCGCCCCCGCCGCGGCCAGGGCGGCGGCCGCCAGCACGCCAAGCGCGGCCGTGAGCGTGAAGATCTCGGCGACCCCGAGGACCGCCGCCAGGACCACCCAGACGATGGAGTCCATCTCTCAGCCCCCACCCCTGCCAGCCGATGGACCCGGGCGCATGCGGCAACTCCCCTCAAGGTACGGCGTCATCCCCGCCGACCAGTCTTCCCGGCACGCCCTACCAGCAAGGGTACTGCCGCCCGACCCCCTCCGCCACCGACATGTCCACAGGGTTGCCCAGCTGTTATCGAGGTCGGGTACGGTGCCGCCCGGATCGTCGTCGCGTCGCCAGGGGAGGCACCGTTGCCGCCGAGCTCCTCGCAGTCAGCCGGCCCCGAGCCGGCCGCCAGCCGCCCCCACATGCCCGACTACGGCATCTCCCCCACCACCGACGGCCTGCTCCCCTGGGCCTGGGCGGTCGAGCGCCTGGAGCGGGCCCACAACTACTGGGTGGCCACCACCGGGCCGGACGGCGCGCCCCACCTGGCCGCCGTCTGGGGCTGCTGGCGCGACGGCGCCTTCGCCTTCAGCACCGGCGGCAGCTCGCGCAAGGCCCGCAACCTGGCCGCCGACCCGCGCTGTGTGGTCACCCCCGAGCACGCCGGCGAGTCGGTGGTGGTCGAGGGGACCGCCAGGCGGGTGACCGACCCGGCCGCCCTGGCCACCATCCTGGCCGCCTACACCGACAAGTACGGCTCCGGCTTCCCCGACCCGCTCACCCACCCGGTGTTCGCCGTCCAGCCCCGGGTCGCCTTCGCCGTGGTCGAGCAGGAGCCGATGTTCTCCCGGTCGGCGACACGCTGGAGGTTCAGCGCGCCCTCGCCTCCGGCGGACCGGGACGGGCCCGCTCCCTAGAGCGGGCAGCCAGTGCGGTCGTGAAGGCGGCGGTTGGCTCCCTGGCCGAGCCGCACCAGCAGCGGGTCGGGGTCCGGGCCGGACGCGTCGACGTGGATCTGCAGGACCCGCTCGTTGCAGACGAACATGACCAGCTGCCCGCTGCCCCCGCCCCGCTCGAGCAGGTACAGCTCGCCCCCGGTGACGGCCGGCAGCCGAACAGGCTGGACGCCGCCGAGGGCGTCCCGAAGCTGGCCCCGCATGGCCAGGGCATCGGCCCGCTCCGGGAACTGGAACAGGGCCGCCGCCACCGGACCGGCCGGTCGCGACCAGGTCCGCGTGCAGCCGCTCTGGAACCCATGGTCGCCGAGGGCGCGAGCCAGCGCCGCCGGGTCGGGCAGCCAGCCCCCGGCCGCCTCCCCGGCGGCGGCGAACCCCTGGTCGGCCGAGCTCCGGCCGAGCGTGCCGCCCACCCCCAGGTCACCCAGCAGCTCGCACAACGGCGGCGCCCCGGACGCGACGGTGGTCCCGGTGGCCTGGCCGGTGGTGGCCGCCGGAACCGGCCCGGGGCGGCCGTTCGGCGACCGGTCCAGCGGGTCGAGGGCGACCGTCAGCGCCGCCGCGGTGGCGACCATCCCGAGCAGGGCCAGCCGCCAAACAGCCCGCCGCCGCCCCGCCCGGCCCGCCGGTGACGGGGTCGCATGCGGCGCGGTGGGGGGCGCACCCATGACGGCCGCCGCCGGGGCGGGCGGGGCGGGCGGCGGTCCCGGGTCAGCCGCCGGCGGGGCCGACCAGCTCCGCTGGAGCAGCTGGGTGGCGGCGGCCTGGGGGTCGGGGTCGGCGTGGTCGCCGAGCAGCTTCAGCAGCAGCGTCCGGGCGCTCGGGCGCCGCTCCGGCTCCTTGTCCATGCACCCCTCGACCAGCTCCCGCAGCCGCCCCTCGAGCCCTCCCAGGTCGGGCGCCTCGTGCCGGATCCGGTAGACGACCTCCACGACCGTGCCCTGCCCGAACGGCCGCCGTCCCGTCCCGGCGTAGGCGACCAGCGACCCCCAGACGAAGATGTCCACCGCCGCCGTCGCCGGCCCCGGCCCGAACTGCTCGGGCGCCATCCACCCCGGCGACCCCATGAGCTTCCCCGTGGCCGTGCTGGCGGCGCTGGCGTCAAGCGCCCGGGCGATCCCGAAGTCGATCACCTTGGGCCCGAAGTACGACAGCAGCACGTTGCTCGGCTTGAGGTCCCGGTGCACCACCCCGGCCCCGTGGATGGCGGTCAGGGCCGCCGCCATCCCGACGGCCAGCCCGGCCAGGTCGGTCGCGGCCAGCCGCCCACTGGCCGCGATCGCCCGGTCGAGCCGCACGCCGTCCACGTACTCGGTGACCAGGTACGGCAGCTCGCCCGACAGCTCGGCGTCGATCACCCGGGCGGTGCAGAACCCGACCACCCGCCGCGCCGCCGCCACCTCGTGCCGGAACATCCGCAGGAACGAGGGGTCCCCGGCCAGCTCCGGCCGCAGCACCTTGACGGCCACCGGTTCCCCGTCGTCGCCCCGCCCGAGGAACACCGTCCCCATCCCCCCGGCCCCGAGCCGCCCCAGAAGCCGGTAGGGCCCGACCCACTCGGGGTCCCCTGGCCCCAGCGGCGCCGCCCGCCGCGGGCCGGCACCTCCGCCGCGCTCGGCCACCCAGGCTCCTCACCAACTGGCGCGCTCTGCACCCACCGGCCCAGCTCACGGCCCCGCCAACGCGCGGAGCCTACCACCGAGGAGGGCGGTGCCCCCGACCCATGTCCGGCGTTCGGAGTATCGTCTGGGCCACCGGAGCCGGTTCACGCCAAGGGGGGTCCAGATGTTCGTTCAGGTCATCCAGGGACAGGTCGCGGACGCCGAGCGGGCCTACGCCGCGCTCGACCAGTGGACGCGGGACCTGGCCCCCGGCGCCACCGGCTGGCTCGGCTCGACCGCCGGGGTGACCGAGGACGGCCGCTTCATCGCCCTGGCCCGCTTCGAGTCCGAGGAAGCCGCCCGCCGCAACAGCGACCGTCCCGAGCAGGACCGTTGGTGGTCCGAGACCGCCAAGCTGTTCACCAGCGAGCCAACCTTCAAGAACAGCTCCGACGTCATCCCCGATGTCGTCGGCGACCCCGACACCGCCGGCTTTGTCCAGGTCATGCAGGGCCAGGGCACCGACTCGGACCGGGCCCGCGAGCTCATGTCCCAGGACTCCGCCGCCTGGGCCGACTTCCGCCCCGACATCGTCGGCAGCATCGTCGCGGCCCACGAGGGCGGCGCCTACACCATGGCCATCTACTTCACCTCCGAGGAAGCGGCCCGCGAAGGCGAGCGCAAGGAGCCCCCCGCCGAGCTGAAGGCCCAGATGGAGGAGATGGACGCCCTCAGCGTCGGCGTCCCCGAGTTCTTCGACCTCAAGCGGCCCTGGCTCTCCTCGCCCAGGTAGTCCCCGCCCCGCCCATCTGACAGGGGGCGCAGTGGCCGAGCAGTCCGTGCCGCCGGAGACCAGCTACGCCCACCTCGGCCGGGACCGGCTCGCCTACCAGGTCCTTGGGCAGGGACCACCCGACCTGGTGTTCACCATGGGCAGCTTCAGCCACGTCGACATGGTCTGGGACGACCCGCAGGTCGCGCTGTTCCTGCGCCGGCTGGCCTCGTTCTCGCGGCTGCTGCGCTTCGACCGGCGCGGCACCGGCGCCTCCGACCCGCTGCCGCCCAACCCGCTGCCCGCCTGGGAGGCCTACGCCGAGGAGCTGGACGCGGTGCTGGATGCGGCCGGCTCCCGGCGGGCCGCCCTGCTGGCAAATGGACCGGAGGCCGGGCCGATGGCGCTGTTCTACGCCGGCACCCGGCCGGAGCGGACCAGCGCGCTGATCCTGACCGACGCCACCGCCAGGTACCTGGTCGCCGACGACTACCCGATCGGGTTCCCGTCCGAGACCATCGAGGCGATGATCGACCGCGCCGAGGAGCTGTGGGGCACCGAGGCCTACACCGAGGCCTACGCGCCGAGCCACGCCGGCGACCAGCGGTTCCGGCGCTGGTCGGCCAGGCTCCAGCGGGCCATCGCCAGCCCACGGGTGGTCCGCGCTCACCTGCGGGCGATGCTGGAGGTCGACGTCCGCCCCCTGCTGCCGCTGATCCAGGTGCCAACGCTGGTGCTGCACCACCGCGACTTCCAGCTGGTGCCGGCTTCGCACGGCCGCTTCCTGGCCGAGCACATCCCCGGCGCGAGGCTGGTGGAGCTGGAGGGCGACCTGCCGATGTGGTGGGACCAGCAGGACGTGGTGCTGGGGGTGGTCGAGGAGTTCCTGGTCGGGGCCCGCCGCAGCGTCGAACCGGCCCGGGTGCTGGCCACGGTGCTGTTCACCGACATCGTCGGCTCGACCGAGCGGGCCGCCGAGCTGGGCGACCGGGGCTGGAGGGACCTGCTCGACACCCACGACGAGCTGGCAGGCCGGCTGGTCGAGCGGTGGGGCGGCCGGCTGGTCAAGACCACCGGGGACGGGATCCTGGCCACCTTCGACGGCCCCGGCCGGGCGATCGGCTGCGCGGGCACGCTGCGGGACGAGCTGCGTGGCATCGGGACCCAGATCCGGGCGGGGCTGCACACCGGCGAGGTCGAGCTGCGCGGGGACGACGTCGGGGGGATCGCCGTCAACATCGCCGCCCGGATCATGGCCACCGCCGGCGCCGGCGAGATCATCGTCTCCCGGACCGTGCGCGACCTGGTCGCCGGCTCCGACATCGCCCTCCAGGACCGTGGCAGCCAGCGGCTGAAGGGCGTCGAGGGCGCATGGGAGCTGTTCGCGGTGGTGAGCCGGTAACCGCGGCTCCTCGGCC
>JASLIH010000243.1 GCA_030152105.1 Actinomycetes bacterium | reverse complement strand
CCCAGCAGCAGGGCCAGCTCCCCAGGAAGGACCAGCCCCACGAACACCGCCTCGGCGGTCGCCAGCAGCCCCACCACCACATACGCCCAGGGGGAGCTGAGCCGCGTCAGGGTGTCGATGAGGCCGGCCACGGTTCGGCTAGCCGGCGGCTGGGGCTGGCTGGCCGATCAGGCGGGCCAGCAGCCGCGGCTCGGCCGGCCAGGCCGCATACAGCACCTCCGGTGGGACCTGCCGGGCGGCGTACCGCAAGGCCAGCGCGACCACCACCATGTCGTCCAGCGGCCCGATCACGGGCAGGAACTCGGGGATCAGGTCGACGGGGGATAGCACCCACAGCCCGGCCACCAGCACCGCCAGCTTGGCCCGCCGCGGCACCCGGGGGTCGGCCCGCAGCCGCCGCCAGCAACGTCAGGCAGGCGGGCAGGAAGCCGGCCAGGTCCTTCAAGGTGCCGGGCGGCAGGCGCCTGGCCAGCACCACCAGCAGGCCCCAGGACGCCAGCAGCACCACCAGGGCCGCCACCTTCCCTCTGCGACGACGTTACGAGCACTTGACCTCTATTCGAACATATGTTCGTATAGATCAGCACTATCGGATCACTGACTCCGGGAGCACCCAGGAGGTGGCACCATGCGACCAGGCGCAAAACTCCTGCTCGCCGGGATCGGGGCACTCGTGCTGATCGTCGGCGCCAGGACCCTCGACACCCCCACGTCCGCCGTCTCCAATGCCGCCGTCCCTGCCGCCGCCCAGACGGCGAAGAAGCAGACCAGTGGCGAGAGCGCACCCGACAAGGGCAAGGACGACGGCGTGCAGCTGCGTGGCACGCCCGCCGAGCGGGCTGGCGCGGCCGCCAAGGCCGCCGTGCCCGGCGCGCGCGTGAACGAGATCGAGCCCACCGACAGCGGCAGCGGTTACGAGGTCGAGCTCATTCGGCCGGACGGGTCCGTCGTCGACGTGGTCCTGGACGGCAGCTTCAACGTCGTCAAGGTCGTCCGCTAGCGCGCCGGCACCGCCGCTGCTTCAGATCGCTCCTGGCTGCACCAGACCGCTCTCGTAGGCCAGGACGACGAGCTGCACGCGATCGCTCACGCCGAGCTTGGCCAGGAGGTGACCCACGTGGGTCTTGACGGTCGTCTCGGCCAGCTGGAGCGCCCGACCGATCTCGGCGTTGGAGTGGCCCTGCGCGACCAGCTTCAGCACGGCCAGCTCGCGTTCAGTCGGGTTGCCGAGCAGCTCCAGCCCCTGGGGCGTGGCAGGCGGCAGGCGGCGGGCATACCGGTCCAGGAGCCGCTTGGTGACACTCGGGGCGAGCAGTGCGTTGTCGGCCGCCACCACCCGCACGGCGTGAACCAGCTCCTCTGAGGTGACGTCCTTGAGCAGGAAGCCGCTGGCACCGGCTCGCAGCGCCTCCACGACGTACTCGTCGAGATGGAAGCTGGTGACGACCAGCACCTTGACCGGCCGGCTCTGCTCCGGGTCGGTCAGGTACCCAGTCGCCGCTACCCCGTCCAGGATGGGCATGCGGATGTCCATGACCGCCACGTGTGGGCGCAGCTGTTGGGCCAGCTGGACGGCCGTGAGGCCGTCGGCCGCCTCGCCGACCACCTCCAGATCGGGCTCGGCGGTCAAGGTCATCCGCATCGCGGCGCGCATCAGGGGATGGTCGTCGGCGATGAGCACGTGGATGGTCACGGTCCCTCACCGTCCACGGGGAGCGTCACGGTGACCTGGAAGCCGCCCTCGGGCCTGGGCTTGGCGGACATCTCCCCGCCCAGCAGGGCCGCGCGGTGCCGCATGCCGACGATTCCCCGCCCGGCGGCCACGCCGTGGGTGCTGGCTCGTCCCTCGTCCCGCACCCGGACCTCCAGCGCTCCCGGCCGGTAGTACAGCACCACGGTCGCCCGCGTCGGGCCCGCATGCCTGAGGGTGTTGGTCAGCGCCTCCTGCACGATACGGTAGGCACTCCACTCAACCTCGGCCGGAAGCGGCCGCGCCTGGCCGCTGACCACCAGCTCGACCGGCAACCCGGCTGAGCCGAGCTGCGCCACGAGGGCGGGCAGCCGCTCCAGGCCTGCCCGCGTCGCCGGCCCTTTCGTCTCCGGGTCGCGGTACAGGACCCCCAGCAGCCCGCGCAGCTCGACCAGGCCCGCACGCCCGGTGGTCTCGATCGAGCCGAGCGCCTGCCGCGCCAGCTCGGATTGGGCGTCGTCGATTACGCGTTGGGTGGCCACCGCCTGGGCGACGATCACGCTGAGGGTGTGGCCGATGATGTCGTGCAGCTCGCGGGCGAGGCGCGCCTGCTCCTGCTCCACCGCCAGCCGAGCTGCCTGCTCCTTCAGCGAGGACCACCGGGCGCGGCTGAGCCGCAGACCGTAGCCCAGCAACCAGGCGGCGACCAGCGATGGGAGGAAGGCCAAGACCTGGTCGGGTGTAAGCGGACCGTTCCCGGTGACGATCGCGGCCGCCGCCGTGGCCATTGTCGCGCCCGTCGCGCTCGCCGAAACCGGCGGGGGGCACCAGGTCGCCACGGCAGACAGCGAAACGAGCAGGGCGAGGGGGAGCGGTCCCGGTGACGAGCCGAGCACCCCATAGATTAAGGCGACACCGATCACGAGCACCCACAGCAGGCCCTCGACAAGCACCGGGCTTGTCCAATGGGCCCAACCATGGAGTGCTCGCGCCGCGCTCACGACGTTCCGAGCTTACTAGGACAAGATGGCTAAGTCACCCATCAATCGACGAGGCGCACATCCTCCTCGGGTAGGACCGGCTTCGCCCAGAGGAGGACCCAGGTCGCTACCGGAGGACGAAGACAAGGCGCCCCAACCTACGTAGCGTAGCCAGCAGGGTCGCAGAACTCCATGACATCAAGGGGGGTGCGGGTGATGGCGTCCGGTCTTGAGCCATGATCCGGTGGATCGTCGGGACGAGCCTGCGGTCTCGGCTCCCGTTGATCGCCGTCGCCGTCGCCTTGATCGCCGTCGGCATCGTCCGGCTCGGCAGCCTCCCGGTGGAAGCCCTGCCCGAGTTCA
>JASLIH010000183.1 GCA_030152105.1 Actinomycetes bacterium | reverse complement strand
AGGGTCGAGTAGACTCTGTCCGGACAGCGAGGTCGGGGGAACATCGTGAAGGTACGCAAGGCCGTCATCCCAGCGGCTGGACTGGGGACCCGTTTCCTCCCGGCGACCAAGGCCCAGCCCAAGGAGATGCTGCCGCTGGTCGACAAGCCCTCGATCCAGTACGTGATCGAGGAGGCGGTCGACGCCGGGATCGAGGACATCCTCATCGTCACCGGCCGGGGCAAGCAGGCCATCGAGGACCACTTCGACCGCTCGGTCGAGCCGGAGCAGCTGCTCGGCAACAAGGGCGACGAGGACAAGCTGGAGCTGGTCCGGCGCATCTCCGACATGGCCCAGGTCCACTACATCCGCCAGAAGGCCCCGCTCGGCCTCGGCCACGCCGTCAGCATGGCCGAGCAGCACGTCGGCGACGAGCCGTTCGCCGTCCTGCTGGGCGACGACGTCATCGACGTAGGCGAGAAGCTGCTGTCCGACCTGATCACCAGCTTCGAGCGGCACGGCTCCAGCGTGGTCGCGGCCATGGAGGTCGAACGCTCCCAGATCAGGTCCTACGGCTGCGTCGACCCGGCCGACGAGGTCGAGCCCGGGCTGCTCCGGATGGCCGACATCGTCGAGAAGCCGGCCCCCGAGGACGCCCCCTCGAACCTGGCCGTGATCGGCCGCTACGTCCTGCACCCGGAGATCTTCGACGCCCTGCGGGCCACCGAGCCCGGGGCCGGCAACGAGATCCAGATCACCGACGCCCTCAAGCACCTGGTCCACTCCTCGGAGCGCGGCGTGCTCGCCCACTCCTTCACCGGGACCCGCTACGACGCCGGCGACAAGAACGACTACCTGCGGGCGACGGTCGAGCTGGCCGCCCGCCGCGACGACATCGGCCCGGCGTTCGTGGCCTTCCTGCGGCGGTTCGTGGCCGACCTTGACCGGCAGGCGGAGGCGCGGGGGCCGGCAAGGCACTAGCATCGGTCCCATGACCGCTGTCTTCCCGCCCGACCGGCCGAACCCGCCCGACCTGGTGCCGTTCGCCGAGGCGCGGGCGGGTGTGCTGGAGCGGCTGGCCCCGCTCCCGGTCAGGGAGGCCGGGCTGAGCGACGCCCTGGGCGCGGTCCTGGCCACCGACGTGGCCGCGGCCGAGGACCTGCCGCCGTTCGCCAACTCGGCCATGGACGGCTTCGCCGTGCGCGGGGCCGACCTGGCCGGCGCTGGCGAGTCGAGCCCGGTGCCCCTGCGGATCACCGGCGAGGTGTTCGCCGGGACCGGCCTGCTGCCCACCGTCGAGCCGGGCGCGGCCGCCCGCATCATGACCGGGGGCGCGCTGCCCCCGGGGGCGGACACGGTGGTGCCGGTCGAGCAGACCGCCGTCGACGGCGACACCGTGCTGGTCCGGCTCGACCCCGGCCCGGGCCGGTTCGTCCGCGAGGCCGGAGAGGACGTCCGCGGTGGCACGGTGGTGCTGGAGCGGGGACGGGTGCTGGACCCGGCGGCCGTCGGCATGCTGGCCTCGGTCGGCCGCAAGGTCGTGGCTGTCCACCCCCGGCCGCGGGTCACGGTGGTGTCCACCGGCGACGAGCTGGTCGACCCCGGCGACCCGCTCGGGCCCGGCCAGATCCGCGACTCCAACTCCTGGCTGCTGACCGCCCAGGCCCGCTCGGCCGGGGTCGAGGCGTTCCGCTGCGGGCGGATCGGCGACGACCCCGACGCGCTGCGGCGCGGGTTCGCCCTGGCCGCCGCCGAGGGCGACCTGGTGCTGACCTCGGGCGGGGTGTCGGTGGGGGACCGCGACTACACCAAGCAGGTGCTGGCCACCCTTGGCGACGTTCGCAGCTTCCGGGTGGCCATGCAGCCGGGCATGCCCCAGGCGTTCGGGATCGCCGCCGGGACCCCGCTGTACGGCCTGCCCGGCAACCCCGTCTCCTGCTTCGTGGTCTTCGAGACCCTGGTCCGCCCGGCCCTGCGCCGCCTGGCCGGGCACGCCGACGACCGGCTCGACCGGCCCCGGGTGGTGGCCCGCCTCGGCGAGCCCGTCCGCAGCCCGGCCGGCAAGGTGTCGTTCCTGCGGGTCCGCCTGGCCGTGGGCGACGAAGGCCTGGTCGCCACCCTCACCGGCAACCAGGGCTCGGGCGTGCTGTCGTCCTGTGTCGCCGCCGACGGGCTGGCGGTCGTCCCCGCCGAGCACCGCGAGCTGCCCGAGGGCTCGCCGGTGCAGGTCCTGCTGCTCAAAGAGGACCTGGCATGGGTGAGCTGAGCCACCTGGACGACCAGGGCGCGGCCCGGATGGTCGACGTCTCGGCCAAGCCCGAGACCGATCGGGTGGCCACCGCCGGCTGCCGGGTCGTGCTCGCCCCCGAGACCCTTGAGCTGCTCGCCTCGGCCGGCCTCCCCAAGGGCGACGCCCTGGCCGTGGCCAGGGTGGCCGGCATCATGGGGGCCAAGCGCACCCCCGACCTGATCCCGCTGTGCCACCCGCTGCCGATCACCGGGGTCGAGGTCGACCTGGCCCTTGAGCCCGACGCCGTCCGGGTCACCGCCACCGTCCGGACCACCGGCCGCACCGGGGTCGAGATGGAGGCCCTGACCGCCGCCGCCACCGCCGCCCTGACCCTGTACGACATGGTCAAAGGGGTCCAGCGCGACGTCCGGGTCGAGGACCTGCGCCTGCTGGCCAAGCGGGGCGGCCGCTCCGGGGAGTACCTGGCCACATGACGGAGGGGTTCGAGCCGGAGCTGGAAGGGATCCGGGCCGGGGTGCTCACCGTCAGCGACCGGGTCGCCGGCGGGGTTCGCGACGACGCCGGCGGCAGCGCCCTGTGCGAGCTGCTCGAGGCCGCCGGCGCGGTGCTCGTCTCGCGAGCGGTGGTGGCCGACGAGCCCGAGCCGATCACCGCCGCCCTCCGGGCCATGGTCGCCGACGCCGACGTCGTCCTCACCACCGGCGGCACCGGCCTCGGCCCCCGCGACATCACCCCCGAGGCGACCCGCGCCGTGCTCGACCGCGAGGCCCCCGGCATCGCCGAGGCCCTACGCTCGGCCAGCCTGGCCATCACCCCGTTCGCCATGCTGTCGCGGGCCACCGCCGGCCTGGCCGGCCGCACCCTGGTCGTCAACCTCCCCGGCAACCCCAAGGCGGTCCGCGAGGAGTGGTCGGTCCTGGCCCCCGTGCTCGCCCACGCGGTCGAGACGGCCCGCGGCCCCGTCCCCGACGAGCACCATCAGCACCCGTCCAGCACCTAGCCGAGGTCGTTGAACGAGCATTTTGGGCGTGCTACGTTGCCTCGGGCCCTGCCGGCCGCGAGAGAGGGTGACACTGTGAGCCTCGCCGTGTTCGCGCTCGTGGTCGTGATCTGGGTGGCCCTGCTGGTCCCCCTGGCCCGCCGGGGACGGGCCGAGCTGGCCGCCGAGGCCTCCGAAGGCGGGTCGCGGCTGTCCAGCGGCGGCGCCCGCCCCTGGACCAGCGGCAACCTCCCCACCGAGCCCACCGGCGAGGAGCTGGCGGTGGCCGTCGTCGCCGCCCGCCTGGCCCGCCGGCGGGTGGCCGCCCGCCGGGCCGCGACCCGGCGCCGCCGCGTCCTGCTGGTCCTGGTCGTGGCCACGGCGGCCGGGTCGCGGGCCTGGGCCGTGCTCGGCGGGCGCTGGTGGCTGGCCGCCGCCGTGGCCGCCGCCATGCTGGCCGGCTACCTGCTCACCCTGGCCGGCCTCGGCTGGCGCCGGGCCCGGCGGCGACGGGCGCTGACCGCCGGCACACGGCGGGCGCGGGGCCGCCGGGGCCGCTGGGCCACCCCGGCGTCCTGGGGCGGCCAGGTGCCCCTGTCCACCGAATGAGCCTGGGCGAGGCCGCCGGGGGCCTGCGGGCCCGCCTGGACGCCAAGCACCAGGCTCGCGAGGTGGGCCTCCGCAACGCCCGTCAGGCCGTGCGCTGCTCGGCCAACGCCATCCGGGCCGCCCACAGGACCGAGCTGGAGCGGGCCTCCGAGCTGCTGGCCGAGGCAAGGGAGCTGCTCGAGGTGGCCTCCTCGGTCCTGGCCGCCCACCCCGACGTGCTGTACGCCGGCTTCCTCCAGGACGCCCAGAAGGAGTACGCCGAGGCGCTGGCCACCAGGGCCCTGGTCGCCGGCGATCCGCTGCCGTCGCCCGACGACGTCGGGGTCGGCGACGCCCCCTACCTCAACGGGCTGGCCGAGACGGTCGGCGAGCTCCGCCGCCACCTGCTGGACGTGCTCAGGGCCGGGGACGTGGCCCGGGCGTCGGCCCTGTTCGCGGCCATGGAGGAGATCCACGCCCTGCTGGCCGACCTCGACTACCCGGACGCGATCACCGGCAACCTGCGCCGCTCCACCGACGTGGCCCGGGCGATCATCGAGCGGACCCGCAGCGACCTCACCCTGACCGTGATCCAGCGCGACCTGGCCGACGCCCTGCGCCGGCCCGGCCCGACCGGGAGCAGCCCATGACCACCCCAGCCCCCCCGGACGACTCCGAGCTCCAGCGCGGCTTCCTCAAGCTCGTCGGGCTCCGGATCGAGCAGGCCTCCGGCGACCGGGTGGTGCTGACCTGCCCGGTCACCCCCGACCTGCACCAGCCCTTCGGCCTGGTGCACGGCGGGGTCTACGCCACCCTGGCCGAGACCGCGGCCAGCGTCGGCGGGTCGCTGTGGTTCGGGGACCAGGGCAAGGTCGTCGGCGTCTCCAACCACACCGACTTCCTGCGGGCGGTGCGCCACGGCGAGCTCCGCGCCGAGGCGACCCCGCTGGCCCGCGGGCGCACCACCCAGCTGTGGCAGGTGGAGATCGTCGACGAGCAGGGCCGGCTGATCGCCCACGCCAAGGTCCGGCTCCAGAACCTGTCCGAGGCGCCCGGCGCCTGAACCGCGGTCCCTCAGCCGCGCTCGCGATCTGCCGAAACAACTCACAGGAGTTCGATCGCGAGCCCGACGGGAGGGTGGCTGTGGGACGGAGTCTTCGGCTGGTCGTGGTGGCCCTGGTGACGGCGCTGGCGGTGGCCGCCTGCGGTGGCAAGGACGAGGCTGGGACGCAGGCGTCGACGCCGAACGCCTCCACGCCACAGGTGGTCGACGACGGCAGCCTGGCCGCGGGGCAGAAGATCTCGGCCCCCCAGGGCGAGGTCGTCCTGACGGTGACCGGCGACATCGGCACCGCCAACAAGGGCAAGAAGCTGGAGCTCGACCTGGCCAGCCTGGAGCAGATGCGCCGGGTCCGGGTGGAGGCGGCCGAGCCGTTCCTCAAGCGCCGGGTGATGTTCGAGGGTGTGCTCCTGTCCGACCTGCTGGCCGTGGCCGGCGTCCCCTCCTCGGCCAGCACGGTCAGCATGACCGCCCTGGACGACTACAAGGTCGACTTCAAGCTCGACGACGTCCGCAGCTCCCAGATGCTGCTCCACACCGTGGCCGAGGGGATCGAGCAGGCCGAGCAGGCGGCCCACCTGGCCAGCCTCGGCTGCCAGGACGGCCAGGGCTTCCTGTTCGCCAGGCCCCTCAACCCCGAGGCCATGACCGAGCTGCTGGCCAAGTCCCTGGCCGACGGCGGGTTCTACCTGCCGGTGGCCCAGAACCTCGAGGCGGCCGTCGGGACCTGAGCCGTTGATAGGCTCACGGCATGCGGTGGCTGCGGCACTACGACCAGGGCATTCCCGAGACCCTCGCGCCCTACCCGGAGCGGACCCTGCTCGACGACGTGGCCGAGGCGGTGGCCGAGCGCCCCGGCGCCCCGGCCCTGCTGTTCAAGGGGCGCACCGTCACCTACGGCCAGCTCGACCGGCTCAGCGACGCGTTCGCGGTCGCCCTGGCCGAGCTCGGGGTGGCCAGGGGCGACCGGGTGGCCCTGCTGCTGCCCAACTGCCCCCAGTTCCTCATCTGCGAGCTGGGTGCCTGGAAGGCGGGGGCGATCCTGGTCCCGCTGAACCCGATCTACACCGAGCAGGAGCTGGCGGGCGCGCTCGGACGGACCGGGGCCGAGACCATCGTGGTCCTGACCCCCTTCTACGGCCGGGTCAAGGCCCTCCAGCCGCGCACCGCGCTGCAGTGGGTGGTCGCCACCAGCATCAAGGCGTACCTGCCGCCGCTCCTGCGGGTGCTGTTCACCCTGGCCAAGGAGCGCAAGGACGGCCACCGGGTGACCCTTGCCGAGGGCGACCTGTGGCTGGGCGACCTCCTGGACCACCACCAGGGTGCGCCCCGGCCGCCGACGCGGATGGGGCCGGACGACCCGGCGGTGATCCTGATGAGCGGCGGCACCACCGGCACGCCCAAAGGGGTGGTCGGCCTCCACCGTCACTACACCACCACCGGCCGCCAGCTCGGGACCTGGCTCCAGGCCGGGACCGCCCCGTGGGACGACGTCCTGATGGCTGCCCTGCCCCTGTTCCACTCCTTCGCCAACATCGGCATCCAGAGTGTCGCCCTGCGCAACCACAACCCCCTGGCCCTGGTCCCCAACCCGCGGGACCTGGACGACCTGCTCGACACCATCGCCAAGACCCGCCCAACCGCCTTCAGCGGCGTGCCCACACTGTTCAACGCCCTGCTGCACCACCCGAGGGTGCGGGCTGGCAAGGTCGACTTCAGCTCGGTCAAGGTCTGCTTCTCGGGGGCGGCGCCGCTGCTGGCCGAGACCAAGCGGCGCTTCGAGGAGCTGACCGGCGGCCGCATCGTCGAGGGCTACTCGCTGACCGAGGCCATGCTGGCCTGCGCCGTCAACCCGGTGGAGGGCCCCAACAAGATCGGCTCGGTGGGGATGCCGCTGCCCGACGTGGAGATGCGCGTCGTCGACACCGAGGGCGGCGCCGCCCTGCCCGCCGGCGAGGTCGGCGAGATCCTGATCCGGGCCCCGCAGCTGATGGCCGGCTACTGGGACGACCCGGAGGAGACCGCCGCCACCATCAGGACCCATGACGGCGAGCGCTGGCTGCACACAAGCGACCTCGGCTACCTGGACGACGACGGCTACCTGTTCATCGTCGACCGCATGAAGGACCTCATCAAGACCCACGGCTACCAGGTGTGGCCGCGCGAGATCGAGGAGGTGCTGGCGGCCCACCCGGCGGTGGCCGAGGTCGGCGTGGCCGGCGTGCCCGACGAGGCCAAGGGCGAGGTGGCCAGGGCCTGGGTGGTGCTGGCCGAGGGCCGGCAGGCCACCGCCGAGGAGCTGCGGGCGTTCTGCCGCGAGCGCCTGGCCCCCTACAAGGTGCCGGCCACCGTCGAGTTCCGTCGGGAGCTGCCCAAGACCATGGTGGGCAAGGTGCTCCGCCGTGCCCTCACCGAGCCGGGATCAGCGCCTTGACCCGTGCCATCAGCTCGTAGGGGTCGAACGGCTTGACCACGAAGTCGTCGGCCCCGGCCTGGCGGGCCACCTCCTGGTCGGCGGTGATGAAGTTGGCCGTCAGCAGGATCACCGGGATGGCCGCGCCGCGCTGGTCGGCCCGCAGCCGCGCGCACACGGTGTAGCCGTCGATGTGGGGCATCAGCACGTCCAGGAGGACGACGTCGGGTTGGAGGTCGAGCGCCTTGGTGAGCGCCTCCTGCCCGTCGCGGGCCGTCACCACCTGAAAGCCCTCGAGGCGGAGGTTGACCTCGACGAAGCGGACGATGTCGGCGTCGTCGTCGGCCACCAGCACGGTCCCGGTCAGTGTCGCTCCTTCCGTCGCGCCCGCCAGTACGGTCGCTCGTCGCGCGGGGCATGATCCCACCCGGAGCGGACGAGCTGCACCGAGCGGGCAGAACCGCTCCGGTTGACACTACCTGGCGGGAACGGGCAGCGTGATCGTTCCATGATCGGCCCCTCCTTCCCGGCGCTGCTGGCCGCCGCCACCAACGGCGACGAGCAGGCCTTCGGCGCCCTGTGGCGCGACCTCCAGCCAGCCCTCCTGCGCTACCTCAACGCCTTCGCCCCAAGTGCGGGCGAGGACCTGGCGTCCGAGACCTGGCTCCGGGTCGTCAGGGCCCTCGACTCCTTCTCCGGCGACGAGCGCGCCTTCCGCGCCTGGGTCTTCACCGTCGCCCGCCACCGCGCCGTGGACCGCTGGCGACGCACCACCCGCCACCACGACGAGCTCGTCCCCCTCGACGCCCTCACCAACCTCCCAGCCTCCGACGACCCCGCCGGCACCGCCGTCGACGCCATCTCCAGCCAGGCCGCCGTCGCCCAGATCGCCACCCTCCCCCCCGACCAGGCCGAGGTCGTCCTCCTCCGCGTCGTCGCCGGCCTCGACGTCGCCGAGGTCGCCGCCATCACCGGCAAACGCCCCGGCAACGTCCGAGTCCTCACCCACCGGGCCCTCCGCCGCCTCGCCCAGCAACTCACCGAGGAGCCGAGGGTCCAGGGCCCGGTCAGAGGCCGCGGGTGAGCGGGTGTGCGTGCGAGGAGGGGGCGGTGGGTCGGGGGGTGGAGTGCTGAGGCGGTGGTGGGGGAGAGGGCTTGGCGAGGGGATCGGGAGACCGGTAGGACGACGGTGCGGAGGGTGGTGTAACGGGATGGAGAGCGATGGCGTGTTCTCGGCTGAGATGCCGGACGAACCCTTCCAAGCGATCGTCCCGCTCGACGCCGACACCGCCGAGCGGCTTCTCTCCGCCCGCCTCGACCCCGACGACGCCCCCCCGGGCTACGCCGAGGTGGCCCG
>JASLIH010000062.1 GCA_030152105.1 Actinomycetes bacterium | reverse complement strand
GGGCATCGCGCTGGACGGCCGCGCACTCGGCCACCGCCTCGTCCAGCAGGCCCGACATGTGCATCGCCTCATGCGTCAGGACATGGACGGCCACGACCTGGTCGCGGGTGGGCCGGCGCGCGCCCGAGCGGACGTAGGCGGCCAGGTGGTGGCACTGGTCGCGCTTGATCAGGGCCCACGGCTCTGGCGACCCGTCGGCCCGCCAGCGGATCTAGCCGAGCTCGGGGCCGGCGTAGACGAAGGCCCCGCCGAGGCGCCGCTCCTGGGAGGCCCGCAGCACCCCCGGGACGGCGGCGCCGACCCCCATGGCCAGGAGCAGGGCGACCGTGACCCAGGGGAACCGGCGCGGCCGGCCCAGCTCGTCGGTGCGGCGCAGGCCCCAGCCGATCGCGACCACGGCCGCCCCGGTGAGCAGGGCAACGGCCAACCAGGTCAGCACCGCAGCTCCCTCCGTCGCCGCTGAACGGCTTCTTCAGGGAGCTATCGGCAGATCCTGGCCGGCTGTGAGCGCCGGCCCCCGGCGCGCGGCCGGCGGCGCCTCAGCGGCGCAGGACCCTGTCCATCACCTCGAGCAGCTCGTCGACCCTGGCCTCGCCGCCGCCGGCCTTGATCTCGTCGCGGACGCAGCCGCGGATGTGGCCGTCGAGCAGCCCGAGGGACACCTTGTCGAGGGCGGCCTGGATGGCCGCGACCTGGGTGACCACGTCGACGCAGTACTTGTCCTCGTCGATCATGCGGGCGACGCCGCGGACCTGCCCCTCGATGCGGCGCAGGCGGGTCTGGAGCTGTTGCTTCTGCATGGTGTAGCCGGGCACGGGCCCTCCTCTGTCTGCATGCCCCACCCGGGTAGAGTATCGGCATGGGACCCGCGGCGACAGCACCCCAGCGGTCGGGAGCGACCACCGTCGACCTGCCGATCGAGGGCATGACCTGCGGCGCCTGCGCGGCCCGGATCGAGCGGGGGCTGAACCGGATCGACGGCGTCGCCTCGGCCAGCGTCAACCTTGCCGCCGAGCGGGCCACGGTCGTCTACGACCCGGCGGTCACCGGCCCCCCAGCCTTCGAGGACAAGGTCGCCGCCCTCGGCTACGCCGTCGGCCCCGCCGACGCCGCCGACGCCGACGGCGGGCCGGGCACCCGCCTGCTGGCCGCGGCCGCCCTGACCGCGCCCGTGCTCGCCCTGAGCATGTTCCCGGCGCTGCAGTACCCGGGCTGGGCATGGCTGGCGGCGGTCCTGGCCACCCCGGTGGTGCTGTGGGCCGGGTCGGGCTTCCACCGCGCCGCCCTGGCCGGGCTGCGCCACCGGGCCGCCACCATGGACACCCTGGTCTCGCTGGGCACCCTGGCCGCCTGGGGCTGGTCGGTAGCGGCGCTGCTGGCCACCGGGCCCGGTGACCCGGCCCCCGGGGACCCCGGCGGGGCCCATGTGTACTTCGAGGTCGCGGCCGTCATCGTGGTCCTGATCCTGTTCGGCCGCTGGCTCGAGCACCGCGCCCGCAGCCGCTCCGGCCAGGCCCTGCGCCACCTGCTGGAGCTGGGCTCGGGCACGGCCATGGTGCTGCGCGACGGGGCCGAGGTGCCGGTGCCGGTCGAGCAGGTGGCGGTCGGCGACCGGTTCGTGGTCCGGCCCGGCCAGAAGCTGGCTACCGACGGGGTCGTAGAGGAGGGGCGCTCCTCGGTCGACCGGTCGCTGCTGACCGGCGAGTCGGTCCCGGTCGAGGCCGGCCCGGGCGACGAGGTGACCGGGGCCACCGTCAACCTGGAGGGCCGGCTGGTGGTGCGGGCGACCCGGGTCGGGGCCGACACCGCCCTGGCCCAGATCGTGCGGCTCGTCGAGGCCGCCCAGGGCTCCAAGGCGCCGGTGCAGCGCCTGGCCGACCGGGTCGCGGGCGTGTTCGTGCCGGTGGTGCTGGGCATCGCCGCCCTGACCTTCGCCGGCTGGCTGGTCACCGGGCACCCGGCCGCCGAGGCGGTCTCGGCCGCGGTGGCCGTGCTGATCGTGGCCTGCCCGTGCTCGCTCGGGCTGGCCACCCCGACCGCGGTCATGGTCGGGACCGGCCGGGGCGCCCAGCTGGGCATCCTGATCCGCGGGGCCGAGGTCCTGGAGCTGGCCGGGCGGGCGACCACCGCCCTGCTCGACAAGACCGGCACCCTCACCACCGGCCGCATGGCCCTGGTCGAGGTGGCCGCCGACGACGGTGTCGACCCCGACGAGCTGCTGGCCCTGGCGGCCGGGGTCGAGGACGCCTCCGAGCACCCGGTGGCCAGGGCGGTGGCCGACGGGGCCAGGGACCGCGGGCTAGCCCTGCCGGCGGCCGAGGCCTTCACCAGCCTGCCCGGCCAGGGAGTGGCCGGCCGGGCCGGCGGGCGCGAGCTGCTGGTCGGCTCGACCGGGCTGCTGACCGGGCGCGGCTGGGCTGTCCCCGAACGGGTCCAGGCGGCCGCCGACGCCGCCCGGGCGGCCGGGTGGACCGCCGTGGTGGCCGGCTGGGACGGCCGGGCCCGCGGGATGCTGGCCGTCGCCGACCAGGTCAAGCCGGGGGCGAGGGCGGCCGTTGACCGGCTCCGGGACCTCGGCCTCGAGACGGTCCTGCTCACCGGCGACCACCGGGCGACGGCCGCCACCGTGGCCGCCGAGCTGGGGATCGCCACCGTGGCCGCCGAGCTGCGCCCCGACGGCAAGGTGGCCGAGGTCGCTCGCCGCCAGCGGGCCGGCCAGGTGGTCGCCATGGTCGGCGACGGCGTCAACGACGCCCCGGCCCTGGCCCAGGCCGACGTCGGCGTGGCCCTCGGCGGCGGCACCGACGTGGCCGTTGAGGCCAGCGACCTGGCCCTGGTCGGCGGCGACCCGGGTGGCGTGGCCGACGCCGTCGCCCTGTCCCGCGAGACGTACGCCACCATCAAGCAGAACCTGTTCTGGTCCTTCGCCTACAACGTGGCCGCCATCCCCCTGGCCGCCTCGGGACGCCTGCACCCGATGGTGGCCGCGGCCGCCATGAGCCTGTCCAGCGTGTTCGTGGTCGGCTGCTCGCTCCAGCTGCGCGCCTTCTCGCCGGCCCGCCCCCAGGCGACCAGGATCCGGCGCCTCGCCCTCGCCGGGGTGGCGGTGGTCGCCCTGGCCGCCGGGCTCGCCCTGTCCCCCAGCCTCACCCGACCGGCCAGCGGCCCGTCGGTGGCCGGCCATCCCGCCCACCAGGAGCAGCCATGACCACCGAGACCCTCTCGGTCCCCGACATCTCCTGCGACCACTGCCAGCGGACCATCGAGTCCACCCTGGGCCGCCTCCCCGGCGTCCGGGCGGCCGCGGTCGACGTCGCCACCCGCACCGTCCGGGTCACCTACGACGAGACGGCCCTCGACCAGGCCGCCATCGCCTCCGCCCTGGCCGACGAGGGCTACGAGGTCGCCAGGGTGCCGACCTGAGCGAGCTGCCGGC
>JASLIH010000643.1 GCA_030152105.1 Actinomycetes bacterium | reverse complement strand
AGCAGGCGGGTCAGCTCGCGGTGGGCGTCGGGGTCGGGGAGGCGCCAGGGCTCGGTGACGGCCAGGCGGCGGTTGACCGTGCGGCCGATGGCGTGGACCGCACCGAGGGCGCGGCGCAGCTCGGCCCGGTCGATGGCCGCTCCGACCTCGGCCAGGGCGGCGGCGGCCTCGGCCCGCTCGGGGCCGGCGGCGGCCAGGGCGGCCGGGTCGGGCCGCCCCCCGAAGCGGCGCCACAGCAGGGTGGCCACCCGGTGGGGCGGGCCGGCGATGGCCCCGAGCAGGCCGCTGGCCGTCAGCTCGTCCACCTTGTCCCAGGCCAGCTCCACGTCGGCCGTCTCCGGCCCGAGCGCGCACAGGGCGTGGCGCAGCGGGTCGAGCCCGACCCGCTCGATGCCCTCCTCGATCGTGGGGGCGTGTCCCCGGCTGGCCGACAGCTTCCCCCCGGCCCCGGCTGGTCCCCCGGTGGGCCGGGTCAGGTGGTGGTTGGCGACCACCTCGTCTGGCGGGCGCAGCCCCTGGGCGGCGCCGAGCAGGATGGCCGGCCACCAGACGGTGTGGAACCAGATGTTGTCCTTGCCGACGAAGTAGCGGTGCCGGGCGTCGGGGCCCTGCCACCACCGCCGCCAGGCGCCGGGGTCGCCGGTGCGCTCGGCCCACTCCACCGAGGCCGACAGGTAGCCGATGACGGCGTCGAACCAGACGTACAGCCGGCGGTCGTCCCAGCCGGGCAGCGGGACGGGCACGCCCCAGTCCAGGTCGCGGGTGATCGCCCTCGGGCGCAGCCCCGCGGCCAGCCAGCCCCGGGCCTCGGCGCCCACGAACGGCCGCCAGCGCGCCTCGTGCCCGTCCAGGTACCGCGCCACCTCGGGCTGGAGCAGGTCGAGGCGCAGGAACAGCTGGCGCAGGGGCCGCAGCTCGGCCGGGCCGCCGCAGCGCCGGCAGCGGGGCTCGCCCAGCTCCTCCGGGTCGAGGGTGCGGCCGCAGGTGTCGCACTGGTCGCCACGGGCGTCGGGCGCCCCGCAGGACGGGCAGGCCCCCTCGACATAGCGGTCGGGCAGGGAGCGGCCCTCGCTGGCGCAGAAGGCGGCCGGCTGGGTCGCCTCGACGACCAGCCCGCGCCGGTGCAGGCTGGTGAACAGGTCCTGGGTGACGGCGTGGTGCCGCGGGGTCGCCGTCCTGGTGTAGTGGTCGAAGGAGATGCCGGCGCGGGCGAAGCTGGCCGCGATGCGCTCGTGCTCGCGGTCGGCCAGCGCCGCCGGGGACAGGCCGGCCCGCTCGGCCGCCACCGTGATCGGGGTGCCGTGCTGGTCGGACCCGGAGACCAGCAGCACCCGGTCGCCGGCCAGGCGGTGGTGGCGGGCGGCGACGTCGGCGGGAAGGTAGGCCCCGGCCAGGTGGCCGAGGTGGCGCGGCCCGGAGGCGTACGGCCAGGCAACGCCGATCAGGACGTCCATCGGAATGGTCCTCTCGCTGGGGACCAGCCGGGCGCGGGGGATGCCGCTAGTCGTCGAGCAGGGCCCGGCGCAGGAGATCGCGGAGCTGGCGCTGCTCGACGACCGGGAGCTTGCCCAGGCCCGGAGGTGGCTCGGACAACCGGTCGAGCAGGCGCATTCGCAGGGCGGCGCCCTCCTCGGTGAGCATCAGGGTCTTGACCCGCCGGTCGCCGGGGGCCGACCCGCGCTCGACCAGGCCCCGGTCGCCGAGCCGGTCGACGATCCCGGTGATGTTCGAGGGGTCGCAGTGGAGCCCGTCGGCCAGCTCCCGCATGGCGATCGGGTGCCCGGGGCGCAGCACCTTGAGCGCGTGGGCCTGCGGGAAGGACAGGCCCAGATCGGTGACCGTGTGCAGGAAGCGCTGGCGTATCCGCGACATCGACAGCTCGAGCAGCAGCTCCCAGATTTCGCGAGCCGGTGTGCTGGTCTCAGCCCGCACCGTCATCGCCGCTCCGATACTTGAGGCCCTCAAAGGTCAGGGCCAGGATTCCACAGCCCGCCGCGGGAGACAAGGACGCCGGGCTGGACCTGGACAAATGCCACGTATTCCGGCGAGACGCTCCAGCGTCACTCCGCCAAAACCGTTGCCACGCAAGGGAACTGCTTCATCTTTGCCAATCGCCAGCCGATGATGCCGTTGTGCCACAACGGATTGACGAGTATCGAGGGTTGTTGACCTTTGATATCACCGTCTTTACGATGCTCGGCCGAAGGGGGGACGGGGCTAACAGGGTCCGGTCCCGACGGGGGAATCCCCTTATTGGACAAGGAGGAGCCGTTGAACCGCAAGGAACTCGTCGACGCGATCCAGAAGCACACCCTGGTTGCGCGCACCGACGTCGACAAGGTGCTCGGCAGCCTGATCCAGCACACTCAGGTCGCTGTCAAGAAGGGCGACCGCGTTTCGCTGGTCGGGTTCGGGACCTTCGAGCGGCAGGACCGCAAGGCCCGCACCGCCCGCAACCCACGCAGCGGCGCGCCGGTCAAGGTGAAGGCCACCAAGGTCCCGCGGTTCCGCGCCGGACAGGGCTTCAAGGACGTCGTGGCCGGCAAGGCGACCGCGCCCAAGCTCTCCCCGGTGAAGTCCACCGCCAAGGCGACCACCGCCAAGGCGACCACCGCCAAGGCGACCACCGCCCGGGCGGCCAGCACCGCCAAGGCCACCGTCTCGCGGGCGACCACGTCCAAGGCGAGCACCGCCAGGGCGAGCACCGCCAAGGCCAGCACGTCCAAGGCGGCGTCGCGCAACAGCGCGCCCAAGAGCACGGCCAAGGCCGCCAGCTCGCGGGGCAAGGCCAAGAGCGGAAAGAAGAAGTAGCACCGCCGACCTCGAGGCCCCGCTCCGGCGGGGCCTCGGTCGTTCCCGGGGTCGCGCCCCGGGCCGCTCAGACCGGGTCGGGCAGGGTGAGGATGTTGACGTAGGTGACCCGGGCGGCGTCCCCCTCGCCCTCGACCCGGAACCGCACCCGCTGGCCAATGGTCAGCTTGCGTAGCCTCGAGCTCAGGAACGCCTCGGCGGGCACGTCGTACTCGACCCGGGCGTCGGTGAGCACGACCGCCGCCTGGGTCTGGGGGTCGAAGCTCTTCACGGTGCCCTGCAGCATCACGCCTCCCGCGGCCGGTCCGGTCATGGCTGGAGCATATCCCTGTTCCCTCCGGGGTCATCGCTTCGCTGCATGAGCCCCGGAATCCCCAGATCCTTGAGCCGCCGGGCGGTGACCGACGACGGCTCGAGCCGTCCCGCGACCAGCCGGAGGTCCTCGGCGGTGTCGACGTCCAGCGACAGGCCCGGCTCGTCGACCCGGACGGCCCCGGGCACGGCCAGGTGGCGGGCGGCCGAGTCGGGGCCGAAGCTGGGCGCGAACGACGCCGGGTCGCGCCAGCCGAGCACGTTGGTGCCGCCGCCGTCGTGGCTCGGTACCACCGCCACCGGCGCCCCGGCCGCCGCCAGCACCCGTTCCAGCCCGGCCGCCGACGCCAGCGGCAGGTCGGCCGCCACCACCAGCAACGCCGACCCGTCGCCGAGGCTCCGGGCGGCCGCCGCCAGGGCGGCGTTCAGGTCGCCGGCCCCCGGCGGCTCCTCGACCACCCGGCAGCCCATGGCGTCGGCCCGCCGCCACACCTCCCGGTCGGGGGAGACGACCACCGGCTTGTCGAGCCCCGGGACGGCCTGGAGGGCGGCGACCACGTCCTCGAACATGGCGATGGCGAGCAGCCGCCGCTGGAGCGGCCCGACGGTGGGGGCGAGGCGGCCCTTGGCCTCGGCCAGGGCCTTGACGGGGACGAGCGGAACAGGCATCGCCGGCAACGGTACTATGCGCCGAGCATGGCCGGCCGCCGGTATCCCGTCTACACCCTGGCCAAGGTCGTCGTCCCGCCGGTGATCCGGTTCTGGGTCCGGCTCGACTGCCAGGGTCTGCTCAACATTCCCAAGCAGGGGCCGGTGATCATCGCCGCCAACCACATCTCCTACTTCGACCCGTTGTGTCTGGGGACGTTCATCCACACGGCCGGGCGCCAGGTCCGCTTCCTGGCCAAGTCCGAGCTGTACCGCAACCCGGTGCTGGGGGCGATCCTGCGCGGGGCCGGGCAGATCCCGGTGTACCGCGAGACCCGCGGCGCCGGCCGCGCCCTGGACGACGCCGTGGCGGCCATGCGCGACGGGGCCGCGGTGGCCATCTACCCGGAGGGCACCACCACCCGCAACCCCGACTACTCCCCGATGGCGGCCAAGAACGGGGTCGCCCGGCTGGCCGCCCTCACCGGGGCGCCGGTCGTGCCGGTGGGCCAGTGGGGCGCCCACCTGCTGTTCACCCGGGGCAAGCTGGGGCCGTTCCGGCGGGGCGTCCGGGTGGTGGAGCGGGCCGGGCCGCCGATCGA
Source organism: Actinomycetes bacterium (assembly GCA_030152105.1). Next base: position 391 of record JASLIH010000643.1, on the reverse strand, counting down.
CCTCGGTCTGGAGCCCGACGCCTCCCTGACCGAGATCAACCAGGCCAAGGACAAGGTGATGGACGCCATCACCGGCCTGGTCGCCGAGGCCCGGCGGGGCTGGAGCCCGCCCGACTGGCACCGCGGCGAGGCGCCCGGCCGGACATGACCGAGCGGTTCCAGCCCGGCGGCGTGACCCACGCGCTCGTCAGCGGGCTGGTCGAGCTGGCCCTGGCCGCGGCGCTGCTCGCCGTCTCGCAGGCGGTGTCGGGGTCGAACCCGGGGACGGCCGCCTCGCTGTCGGCGGCCAGCCTCCTCTGGGCCGTCCTGGGCGTGGTCAGCCTGGTCATGGCCTGGCTGCGGGCGCGGGTGCTGGCCGCCGAGCTCGACGACGAGGCGGTGGTGCTGCACG
>JASLIH010000622.1 GCA_030152105.1 Actinomycetes bacterium | reverse complement strand
CTTCGACGACCTGGTCGCCGGGGCCGAGCAGAAGCCCAAGCGGTCGCTGGACGACCTGCTGTAGCCGGAGCAACCCAAGCCCGGACAACCCCGGGGCGGCCGGGGCGCTTGCCGGCGCCGGGACGGTCGTCGATGCCGCCGGAGCCATGACCGCCACCGACGACGTCCCGTCGTTCCCGTTCGAGGAGGCGACCATCGCCGAGCTCCAGGCGGCGATGGCCGCGGGGCCGGCTCAGCTCCCACCGGCTCACCCAGGCCTACCTGCGGCGCATCCGCCAGATCGACCTGTCCGGGATCCGGCTGAACTCGGTGATCGAGGTCAACCCGGACGCCCTGGCGATCGCCCGCGAGCTCGACGCCGAGCGGCGCCGCGGCCACGTCCGCGGGCCCCTCCATGGCATCCCCATCCTGGTCAAGGACAACTTCGCCACCCGCGACCGGATGGAGACCAGCGCCGGGTCGCTGGCCCTGGTCGGCGCCGAGGTGCCCCGGGACGCGTTCGTGATCCGGCGGCTGCGCCGGGCCGGGGCGGTCATCCTGGGCAAGGCCAACCTGTCGGAGTGGGCCAACTTCCGATCCACCCAGTCCTCCAGCGGCTGGTCGGGCCGGGCCGGCCAGTGCCTCAGCCCCTACGTGCTCGACCACAACCCCTGCGGCTCCAGCTCCGGGTCGGGCACGGCCGTGGCCGCCAACCTGGCCGCGGCCTCGCTCGGCACCGAGACCGACGGGTCGATCGTCTGCCCGTCGTCGCACAACAGCCTGGTCGGGATCAAGACCACCCTGGGCCTGACCAGCCGCTCGGGCGTGGTCCCGATCGCCCACAGCCAGGACGTGACCGGCCCCATGGCCCGCACCGTGGCCGACGCGGCCACCGTGCTCGGCCCCATGACCGGGGTCGACCCCCGCGACCCGGCCACCGCCGCCTCCCGCGGCCACAGCCACCGCGACTACCGCCGCTTCCTCGACCCCGACGGCCTGCGCGGCGCCCGGGTCGGCGTCTGGCGCGAGGGCGTGTTCGGGGCCAGCCCGGAGGCCGACGTGATCGGCGAGGCGGCCATCGCCGACCTCCGCCGGCTGGGCGCGACCGTGGTCGACCCGGCCGACATCCCAGGGGTCAACGACATCGGCGGCCCCGAGTTCACCGTGCTGCTGTGCGAGTTCAAGGACGACATCGCCGCCTACCTGTCGGAGCTGCGCAACACCGACATGCGGACCCTGGCCGACCTGATCGCCTTCAACGAGGCCAACGCCGAGCGGGAGCTGCGCTGGTTCGGCCAGGAGATCTTCCTCCAGGCCGAGGCCACCGGCGGCACCGCCGACCCCGCCTACGCCGAGGCCCTGGCCACCTCCAAGCGCCTGGCCCAGGACGGCATCGACCAGACCCTGGAACGGTTCGACCTGGACGCCATCTTCAGCCTCACCGCCAGCCCGCCCTGGACCACCGACCTGGTCAACGGCGACCACTTCCTGCTCGGCAGCTCGACCCCGGCGGCCGTCGCCGGCTACCCCAACATCACCGTGCCGGCCGGGTTCTCGTTCGGCGAGCTCCCGGTCGGGGTCAACTTCATCGGCCGCCGCTGGGCCGAGCCGACCCTGCTCAAGCTGGCCTACGGCTACGAGCAGGGCACCCACCACCGCCACGCCCCACGGTTCGTCCCGACCCTCGGGGTGAGGGAGTTCCTCCCCCGCGACACCAGCACCCGCAAGCCCGGCGCCGCCGACCACCGCACAGCACAGCACCGCAGCGGCTCCGAGCCGTCCAGCAGCCGCCAGAAGCTGACCGGCCTCTAGGCCCGGGCCCGGCGGAGGGTGGCGACCTCGGCGACCACGGCGTCGCACTCGTCGTCGGTGGTGTAGAGGTGGGGGCCGAGGCGCAGGCCGGCGCCGGGGCGGTAGTCGCAGGTGTAGCCGCGGGCGATCAGCTCGGCGGTGACCTGCTCGGCGCCGTCGAAGTCGACGACCACGCTGCCGCCCCGCCGTCGCGGGTCGGCGGGGCCGCGGACCCGGGCGCCCTGGGCCTGGAACCCGTCCAGGAGGCGGGCGACCTGGCGGCGGGACTTGGCCCGGATGGCGTCGACGCCCGCCTCGGCCACGATCCGGTAGCCCTCGGCGGCCATGACGTGGGCGGCGACGTTCGGGGTGCCGGTGACGAACCGGCCGGCCCCGGCGGCGAAGGCGATCGGGCTGGGCTCGAAGGCGAACGGGGCCTGGTGGCCGAACCAGCCGACCAGCCGCGGGGCCAGGGTCGCGGCCACCTCCGGCCGGGCGTACAGGTAGCCGGTGCCGGGGCCGCCGAGCAGCCACTTGACCGAGCCGCCGACCAGCAGGTCGACCCCGAGGGCGCCGACGTCGATCGGGACCGTCCCGGCCGACTGGTAGGTGTCGAGCAGGACCAGCGCCCCCACCTCATGGGCCCGGGCGGCGACGGCGGCCGCGTCCAGCAGGGCCGAGGAGCGGAAGGCCACATGGGTCACGGCGACCAGCGCGGTGTGCTCGTCGATGGCCTCCAGCAGCCGGTCGAGGTCGACGGTCAGGTCGCGGGAGGGGACGGCCTCGACCTTGGCCCCGAGCGTCTCCTGGGCCCGGTACAGGTAGTCGCAGGTCGGGAACTCGAGGTCGGTGGTGACCAGCCGGCTGCGCTCACCCGACCAGTCGAGGCACGACAGCACCTGCCCGGCCAGGACCGACACGTTGGGCCCGAGGGCGATCGACCCCGGCGGGGCCCCGAACAGGTCCTCCAGCAGGGCGGCGGTCGCCCGGATCTGCTCCAGCCAGCCGGTCCAGGCCACCACCCCGTCGGTGGCCCACTCGGCCGCGAACCGGGCCAGGGCGTCCGGCACCGTGTCCGGCATCGGCCCAAGGGTGTGGGCGGCGAAATACGGGCCGCGGCCCAGCGTCGGGAACCGGTCACGGTAGGCGAGCAGCTCGTCCGCCACGGCCACCTCCTCTGGTGGGTCGGCCCGGCAGTCCCATGGTCCCACTACCGTATGCTCGGGCACACCGACCGCACATCCCTCACCCCAAGGACGCAGCGTGGACCTGAAGCTCGAAGTCGTCCCCATCCCCGTCTCCGACGTCGACGCGGCCAAGGCCTTCTACACCGGGCAGGTCGGCTTCAACCTGGACCATGACGCCAGGCCCACCCCGGGGATGCGGGTCGTGCAGATGACCCCGCCGGGCTCGGCCTGCTCGGTGGTGATCGGCGAGGGCCTGCCCCTGGGCGAGCCCGGCTCGGTCAAAGGCGTGCAGCTGGTCGTCGAGGACATCGACGCCGTCCGCGAGCAGCTCGCCGGCCGCGGCGTCGGCGTCAGCGAGGTCCAGCAGCTGGGGCCGGAGGGCACGCCCGGCTCGCGGTTCCTGTTCTTCGACGACCCGGACGGCAACACCTGGGCCGTGCAGGAGCTGAAGCGCTGATCAGTCGCGGACCTGGCGGCGGGCATACAGGGTCAGGCAGCCGGCCAGGGCGAGCACGAAGGCGAGGGTGACGACCAGGGCGGCCCGGGCCACCGGGGTGGTGCCCTGGCCGGCCAGGCGGGCCGCCGAGGCAGAGACCGTCCAGCCGGTCGCCGGGGCCCACTGGGGGGCGAGGACGAGCTCGCCGAGGAGGCCGTAGGCGAGCAGCGCGACCACCCCGGCCAGGGCGCCCCGCAGGACCAGGGCGCAGGCCGCGCCCAGCAGCCCGTAGACCAGGGTGGCGGCCAGCGCGGCGGCCAGGGCGGCCCAGTGGGCGGGGGCGTTCCAGGCCACCCCGGCGACGATCCCGCCGCCCGCCTGGAGCAGGGCCGCGACCGTGACCACGAGCAGGCTCTGGACCGCCCACCAGGCCAGGGCCAGGACGGCGGCCACGGCCAGCTGGTAGCCGGCGAACCGCAGCCGGCGCGGGTCGCGGGCCAGCAGGGCCCGCTCGGTCGCCCAGGCGAACTCGGCCCCGACCACGGCCGCGACCAGCACCCCGAAGACCAGCCCGCCGGGCACGGCCGTCACCCGCAGGCCGCCGAGGACCAGGTCGTCGCCGGCCCCGGCCAGCTCCTCGGCGCCGACCGCGCCCAGCAGCTCGGCCCCGAGCACGGCCATCGCCTGGAGCGCGAACGCAGCCACCACCACCGGTCGGCGGGCCAGCTCAGCGGCCCGCAGCCGGACCACCCCGGCGAAGGGGTGCCGGCGCCGTTCCGCCCGGTGCCGCGGGCCCCCGACGGCCACCGCCCCCGCGACCCGCTGCCGCCTCATCGGACAGCCTCGACCCTCGGTCCCTGGTCGACCGGGGGCTGGGGTGGGTCGGGGGCCAGGCCGCCGGTCACCTCGGCGTACGCCAGCTCCAGGGTGGGGGAGCGGCGCAGGTCGGACGGGAAGACCCCGGCGGCGGCCAGGGCCCGGGCGATGACGCTGCCGTCGGGCCGGCCGACCTGGTACGGGGAGCCCGTCTCGACCACCACCCTGCCGTTGTCGCCGTCCCGCCAGCAGATCAGGCGCAGCGCCCGCAGCGCCGACAGGGCCGCCTCGGGGTCGCTGACGGTGACCTCGAACCGGCCGGCGGCCGGGCCCAGCTCGGTCGGCGGGCCCTCGGCGGCGAGCCGCCCGGCCGCCATCAGCCCGACCCGGGAGCAGAGCCGCTCGGCGTCGTCCAGCTGGTGGCTGGACAGCAGCGCCGTCCCGCCCCCGGCCACGTGGTCGGTCAGCAGGTCGTTGACCCGGCGGCGGTGGCCCGGGTCGAGCCCGACCGTCGGCTCGTCCAGCACCAGCAGGTCGGGCGGCCCGACCAGGGCGGCCGCGGTGGCCAGGACCTGGCGCATACCCGAGGAGTAGGTGGCTGTCGGCCGGTCGGTCATGCGGCCCAGCCCGAGCAGGCCGGCCACCCGGTCGACCTCGCTGTCGGGGGCGTCGGCCCAGCGGGCGATCAGGACCAGGTACTCGCGGCCGGTGAGCCGCGGGGACAGGGACGGGGCCTCGATCAGGCTGCCGACCCGCCGCGGTCGCGCCCCGGCCGCCGACCGCGGGTCGCGGCCGAGCAGCCGGACCTGGCCGGCGTCGGCCTTGAGCAGCCCGAGGGCGACCCGCAGGGCGGTCGTCTTGCCGGCCCCGTTGGGCCCGATCAGCCCGTACAGCTCGCCCTCGTCGACGCGCAGGTCGAGGCCGGCAAGCACCATGGTTCGCCCGAAGCGCCGGTACACGCCGCTGAGCTCGACCGCCGCCGCCGTCGCCGGCCTCCTTTGCTCGCCGTGGTTGCGCGCGCAATTGAACACCACCGACGCGCCGGATCGGGCATCTGAGGCTGGCCTGGCCGCCCGCCCCGCGGTACAAACCCTGACATGACGTCGTCGCGGCCGGAGGCCGTCCTGGCCGCGCTGGCCGCCGGGATCCTCGGGGAGGCCTACGACCCCGCTGTGCCCGGCCGGATGCTGGACATCCTTGGCCGGACGGCCAGCCGGCGCGACCGCGACCAGCTTATGGGGCTGCTGCGGGCGCTCGACACCCGGGCCGGGGCGCTGCTGCTCACCGGCCGCCCGGCCCGACTGTCGGGCGCCAGCGCGGCCGCGGCCGAGGCGGTGGTCCAGCGCTGGGCCAAGGGGCTGGCGCCACAGCGGCGGCTGGCCGCCGCGCTCGGCCCGCTGGCCCTGCTGGCCGCCTACGCCTGGCCTGGTCCGGCCCGCGACGCCACCGGCTACCCGGGGCCGCTCGGCCCGGCCCCCGACGTGCCCCGGCGCCTGGCCCCGCTGCGCCCCGAGGGCGACCAGGAGCTGACCTGCGACGTGGTCGTGGTCGGGTCGGGGGCCGGCGGCGGGGTGGCCGCGGCCGAGCTGGCCCGGGCCGGCCTCGACGTGGTCGTGCTCGAGAAGGGCGGCTACCTGGCCGAGCGCGACTTCTCCCACCAGGAGGGCGACGCCTACCGCGACCTGTACCTGTACGCCATGACCCTGACCACCGACGACCTGGCCTGCCGGATCGTCGCCGGGTCGGCCCTTGGCGGGGGCACGGTGGTCAACTACTCGACCTCGTTCGCGACCCCGCCGGCGGTCCTGGCCGAGTGGGCCGCCACCTCCGGCGTCGAGGCGTTCGTCTCCGGCGAGGTCGAGGCCGCCCTGGAGGCGGTCGCCGCCCGGCTCGGGGTCACCCAGGACCAGAGCCGCCCTGGAGCCCGCGACCGGCTGCTGGAGCGGGGCCTGGCGCGGCTCGGCTGGCACGCCGGCCCCTTGCCCCGCAACGTCCGAGGCTGCCCCCAGGACGCCGGCTGCGGCTGGTGCGCCTTCGGCTGCCGGACCGGGGCCAAGCAGTCGACCATGGTCACCTACCTGGAGGAGGCGGCGGCGGCCGGGGCCCGGCTGGTCGTGGGGGCCGACGCCCGCCGGGTGCTGGTCGCCGGGGGCCGGGCGGTCGGGGTCGAGGCCCGCACCGCGAGCGGGCACCGCCTCGTCGTCAGGGCCCGGGCGGTGGTGGCCGCCGCCGGGGCCGTCGAGACCCCGGCCCTGCTGCTGCGCTCCGGCCTCGGCGGCCAGGTCGGCCACCACCTGCGCCTGCACCCGGGCACCGCCGCCATGGGGGTGTTCGACGAGCCGGTCCGCTGGTGGGAGGGCACCCTCCAGGCCCGCTGGTCGGCCCAGCTGCGCGACCGCCTCGGGCCGTACGCGCCCGTGTTCGAGACCGTGCCCGTGCACCCGGGGCTGGCCGCGGCCGCGCTGCCCTGGCGGTCGGCCGCCGACCACCGGGCGCTGATGCGGCGGTCGGCCAACCTGTCACTGGTCGGGGTGCTGTGCCGCGACTCCGGCGCCGGCCGGGTCCGGGTCGACCGCGACGGCAGCCCCCGGGTCCGCTGGCGGCTCAACGCCGCCGACGAGGCCCGCATGGCCGAGGGTGTCGCCGCCGCCGGGGAGGTGCTGGCCGCCGCCGGGGCCAGCGAGGTGTTCAGCCTCCACCGCCGGCGGCTCGCCTTCCGCCCCGGCGACCCGGCCGCCCACCGGGCCTGGGCCGAGGCGACGCGGCGGGCCGGGTTCGGCGGCGGCCGGGTCACCCTCGTCTCGTACCACCAGATGGGCTCGTGCCGCATCGGCACCGACCCG
>JASLIH010000613.1 GCA_030152105.1 Actinomycetes bacterium | reverse complement strand
TGCCGAGCCGCTCCACCGCCGCCGTGTGCCAGAAGTCGGAGCCCAGGCACAGCGACGCCTTCTCCTCCAGGGTCAGCTCAGCCAGCAATGACGAGGCCTTCGAGACAATCGTCATAGTGCCCTCTCCACTCATTCAGCATGAGCCAGGTTCACTGTCGTGGCTGCAGTGTCCAGCCTTGGCCAACAACGCAACGATTGCTAGGCCGCCAGGCGGCGGTCAGCGAAGAAGGCGCCGAACTGTCCCGGTGCGTCGCCTTCTGGGCACGTCTGGCAGGTTGTCCACGCGTGCTGAAGCACCGGTCGACCGGCAAGGAACCGCGCCGACCGGTGCCCGTCCGCGCGCGGCGGGTGGCGTGCTAGGGGATCAGGAAGCGGTCAAGGAAGGCCCGGGAGTACGGGGTGTCGGCCCGCTGGTAACTGCCGGTCGCGTTGCAGGTCAGCGAGTTCACATAGGAGGCATCGCCGAGCACGTACCCGTCCAGGAACACCGCTCCACCAGAGTCGCCGAAGCATGACCCACCGCCGGCCTTGGAGTCTCTGTCGTTGATCTGGAAGACGACCACCTCATCCTGGACGTTCTTCAGATAGGAGGTGGTGAAACGACGCTCCTGGACCACGATCTGGGCCTTCTTGTCGCCGATGTCGACTCCGTAGCCGACGAGGGTGAAGGTCTCGTTCTTGAGCTGGCCCTGGTTGCGGTCCAGGAAGCCAACCGGGGGCAGCGGAGCTGGGGTGATGGCTGGCCACTTCGTCGTCGCTGGTGCGCTGAGGACGACCACGCCCTGATCGTGCTGCTTGGCCAGGCTGAGCTTGCCGTCCCAGCCCGGATCGGGATGGGCGGTACCGGTGATGTAGTGGGCCTCGCGGGCGGCCCGTTCGGCGGGGCTGATCCCCGGCTGCAGTGGGTCGGGCTGGAGGGCGTCATCGAACGAGACATAGACGTTGGTCGCCGGGCCCTCGGTGCAGTGGCCAGCGGTGAGCACCACAGTGGGTGAGATCAGCGTGCCCGAACAGCGGAACCGACCCGCTGTGGTCGTGAAGCGGACCAGCCCCACGTTCGTATGCACCGTATCCGGGCTGCCGCCCGTGATGGCCAGGGCCGGCGCGGCCCCAACCAGCGCCCCCGCGACCAAGGCAACGGCGAGGGCGATGAGCGTGGGCCTCCGGGGCATGCCGATCCTCCCGATCTTCGTCCGACGAGCCGTCCCTCCATGGCAACGCGTAGCGTTCTTCAGCCGTTACACCTTGCTGAAGGGTTCTGACTTGTGCCTTGGCTACTGGCCGCTGGGGTTGGCGGCGCTGACGGCCGCCTGGAGGCCCTGGGCGGTGAGGGCGGTGTCGACTTGGCGGCCGTTGACCAGCACTGTCGGGGTCTGGACGACCCCTTGTTGGGAGGACTGGTCGGTGACCTGGCGGATCCAGTTGTCGTAGGTGCCGTCCCGGACCTTGTGCTGGAACTGGCGGCTGGTCAGCCCGACCTGGCGGCCCAGCTCCAGGAGGCGGTCGGTGGTCAGGGCGCCGGAGTTCTCAGGGGCCTGGTCAGCGAACAAAAGATCGTGATAGGCCCAGAACTTGCCCTCGTCCCCGGCGGCCTCGGCGGCGTTGGCGGCGGCCACCGACTCGGGGCCGATGAAGGCGATCGGGTGGTACTCGAAGCGGATGTGGCCCTGGTCGACCAGCTGGCGCACGGTCGGGGAGACGGTCCGTTCCCACTCGCCGCAGACGGGGCACTGGAAGTCGCCATACTCCTCGACCAGCACCGGCGCCGACCCGCGGCCGAGCAGCTCACCGCCGTTGGGACCAAGGGCATGGGCCGGGACCACCACGGAGGCTTGGCGGTTGGAGCGGGCCGACTGGAAGGCGATGCCGGCCGCCACCGCCACCACCAGCAGGACGATCGGCACCCAGAGCTGGAAGGAGGACCGGCCCCGCCGCCGGCCGGCCGGGGCGCCGCGCCGGCGGCTCGCCGGCGGCCGCTTGGGGCTGGCCGGGCGGTTCCGGCCTCCGTTGGTCGTGGACGGGCGGTTGCGGGTGCGGCGGGTGCTCATGGTTCCTCCGAGGAAAGCCGGCTGTCCAGGGCCAGGCGGCTGCGCGGCCGCCAGGCCAGCAGCACCGCGACCGCCAGCAGCCCGGCGTCGCGGACCAGCTCACCTAGGTAGTCGCGAGCGTCGACGCCGCTGGCGGGGCCGCCACCGCCGAAGCAGCCGCAGTGGATCTGCAGGCCACGGGCCCAGGCGGCGGCGATCGCGACCATGAACAGCCCCAGCAGCACGGCCGAGCCGACGGCGGCCAGCCGGGTCGCCAGCCCGACCGCAAGCAGCACGGCCAGGACCAGCTCGGCGAAGGGCAGACCCCAGGCGACCGGGCGCACGAGGGCCTCGGGGAGCAGCTGGTAGGCCCGCACGGCCCGGACGGCCGCGTCGGGGTCGCTGATCTTGGCCAGGGCGGCCCAGGCCCAGACGGTGGCCAGCAGCAGCCGGGCTGTGGTGGCGGCCCACAGCCGCCACCCAGTGGGCCCAGCTCCGGGTGGGGCGGGGTCGGCGGCCAGGTCGGTCCAGACCGTGCCGCGCTGCTCGGGGTGCCGGCGGGGCGGTTGGTAGTTCACGTTCTCCATGCTTACTCGTGGCTGTCTCGCAAGTATCCGCCTTGAGCATGCGCCCGTGGGCGGCGCTACGTCATGCAGGCCAGCCTCCATCGACTGTTCCCACCGGCTGCAATCCTTGGCGACACCCGGGGCCGCCCGGGCCGCCGGCTGTGCCCGCCGACCTGCGACAAGTCCGTATCACAGCGTCGGTTGCCTATCGTGAGGCGTCCTCCGGTACCGCGGTGTCTGCAGGGGCGCCAGCCGCCGGGGTTGCCGACCGGCGGCCCCTGGCCAGGGCGACACCGCCGGCCACCAGGCCCAGGGCGCCGACGATCAGGCCGATGATGGCCAGGGTGCGGGCCGAGGCGGCGTCGCTCTTGGCCTGGTCACGTTCGGCGGCCAGGGCGGCGTCGACGCGGGCGGTGTCGCGGTCGGCCCGGGTGGCCAGCTGGCCACCGGTGGGCTGCTTGACCGGGTACTGGACCTGAGCCGGGTCGTCGATGTCGGAGAAGCTCTGGGGCCCGGACTTGAAGGTCTGGTCGATCTTCTGGCCCTTGATGGCACCGGTGAAGTGGAAACTGTAGCTGCCCGGGGCGGTGGGGATGAAGAAGGCCCGGTAGTCGCCCGGGGTGCCGAACTCGCCGACCTCGAAGAACGGCTCCAGCGACAGCTGGAGAGGCTCAGAACTGCCGGTGGTGACCGCGACCTTGAGGGTGTCGGTGAGGTCGGTGACCGGCTTGTCGTTGGCGTCGGCCAGGATGAGCTGGACGCTATTCTTCTCGCCGGCGTAGGCCGGCTCGTCGCCGAAGCCGACCACAAAGTGGTACCTGCCGACCGTCTTGGCCTCGTGGGCCGAGGCCGGGCCGGCGAGCAGTGGGATCAGCAGGGCGGCCATGGTCGCGGCGACCAGGGCGGCCAGGATGCGTCGTTTCATGACAGCTCCTTGATGGGAGATCCTCTCGCGATCGTCGGCGGGCCGGCAGCTGGCCGTGACGACCGTCCAGCGGCCTGACCGGCAACGCCGGCCACACGCACCCTTGTCGGTGCAGGAGGCCGGGCGGTCGTGCCGACTTACCAGGCGAGCAAGGAGCGAGGCGGGGCGCGGCTTCA
>JASLIH010000574.1 GCA_030152105.1 Actinomycetes bacterium | reverse complement strand
GCCGGCTCCTGGGCCTTGCCGCGGACGGTCAGCAGGTGGCCGACCCGCTCGTCCTTGCGCTTGGTGGCGTTGAACACGGTCGTGTCGGGCCGGAAGGTGCCCGAGACGACCCGGAACAGGTTCATCCGGCCGACATAGGGGTCGGCGATGGTCTTGAAGACGTAGGCGGCCAGCGGCCCGTCCGGGTCGGCGCGGCGGCCCTCGACCTCGGGGCGCTCGGCCGGGCTGGGGAAGGCCTGGGTGCAGACCTCCAGCAGCTCGGTCACGCCGATGTTGCGGATGGCCGCCCCGGCCAGCACCGGGAACAGCCGGCCGGCGGCCACCGCCTGCTCCAGGTCGCCGATCAGGTCGGTGGGGGCGATCTCCTCCCCGCCCAGGTAGCGGTCCATCAGGTCCTCGTCCTCGGACTCCTGGATGATCGCCTCGATGAGCTGCTCGCGCAGGCTGGCCGCGGCGTCGGTCAGGTCGTCGGGGACGTCGCCCTCGGTCCGCTTGGCACCGTCATAGGTGTAGGCCCGGCCCGACAGCAGGCCGACCAGGCCGCGGAAGTCCTGCTCCTCGCCGATGGGCAGGTACAGCGGCGGGCAGGCCTTGCCGAACGCGGCCTGGATGCCGTCAAGGCAGCGGGAGAACGAGGCCCGGTCCCGGTCCAGCTTGTTGATGAAGAAGGCCCGGGGCAGGCCGAGCTCCTCGGCCATGGTCCAGACGACCTCGGTCTGGGTCTCCACCCCCTCGACCGCCGAGATCACGAACAGCACCGCGTCGGCCGCGGGCAGGGCCGAGCGCACGTCGCCGATGAAGTCGGCGTAGCCGGGGGCGTCGAGCAGGTTGACCTTGAAGCCGTCATATTCGACGGGTGCGACGGCCAGGGAGACCGAGATCTGCTTGCGGGTCTCCTCGGGCTCGAAGTCGGTCACGGTGGTGCCGTCCTCGACCCGCCCGATGCGGTTGGTGGCCCCGGTGGAATGCAGCACCGCCTCGACCAGAGAGGTCTTACCGGCGCCCCCGTGACCAACGATCAGGATGTTGCGGACACGGTCGGTGGGGTAGCTCTTCACAGGCAGCCAGCCTCCCTCGATGTCGCCGGTGTCGCCCGGGAGCGGCGATGCTACCACCGCATATTGCCGTAACCGGCCGTCGTTGAGCCGGGTCTATGAGGAGTGTTAGCCTCCCCAAGTTCAGCCATGGGCGCTCTCCCCAGGACCGCCCCCGTCACGACAGGTAGATCCGTGCTCTCGTCCAAGGCCCGCGACACCTTCCGGCACGTCACCGAGCCGGCCGGCCACGCCCTCGCCAAGGCCGGCATCACCGCCAACGGCCTGACGGCGGTCGGGCTCGCCGGGAGCCTCGCCGCCGGCGCCCTCATCGCCACCGGCCAGCCCGTGATCGGCGGCGCGGTCAGCCTCCTCTCCGGCCTTCCCGACATGCTCGACGGCGCCGTGGCCAAGGCCTCGGGCCGGGTCTCGCGCCGGGGCGCCTTCCTGGACTCGGTCGTCGACCGGCTCTCGGACGCGGCCGTGCTCACCGGCGTCATCTGGTTCGCCCTGGTCCGCGACCACGTCGCCATGGCCATGCTGGCCGCCCTGGTGCTGAGCCTGTCGCTGGTCGTCTCCTACATCAAGGCCAGGGCCGAGTCCCTCGGCTTCGCCTGCAACGTCGGCATCGCCGAGCGGCCCGAGCGGGTCATCGTCCTCGGGTTCGCCCTGCTGCTCGGGCACGCCGAGGCCGGCCTGTGGGTGCTGGTCGCCGGCACCGCCATCACCGTGGTCCAGCGCATCCTGGTCGTCTGGCAGCAATCCGACGTCGGGCCGGACATCGGCAGGTGATCCCCAACAGCCAGGCGGCGAGCCGCCGCTGGCTGACCGCCTGGAAGCTGGTCCGCAAGCTCCCCGAGCCGCTGGCCTTCGCCCTCGGCCGGGCCGGAGGCCGTGTCTTCCTACGGCTGGACCGTGGCCGCCGCGAGGCCCTGACGGCCAACCTGGCCCAGGTCCTCGGCCCCGGGAGCGGGCGCCGCGAGCTGGAGCGGACAGTGCGGCGCGGCTTCACCAGCTACGGCCGCTACTGGGTGGAGGCGTTCCGGCTCGAGGACCTGAGCGCCGCCGACATCCGCGGGCGGCTGCGGATCGAGGGCCGCGAGCACATCGACACCGCCCTGGCCGCCGGCCGGGGGGCGATCTTCGCCAGCCCCCACATCGGCAACTGGGACGCCGGCGGGGCCTGGCTGGCGGCCGTCGGCTACCCGGCCACGGCGGTGGTGGAGCGGCTGCGCCCGGCCGAGCTGTACGAGCGCTTCGCCGTCTACCGGCGGGCCCTCGGCCTGGAGCTGCTGCCGCTGGACGACGGCACCGAGACCCTGCGCGGGGTGGTCAGGGCCCTGCGCGCCGGCCGCCTGGCCTGCCTGGTCTGCGACCGCGACCTCACTGGGGGCGGGCTTGAGGTGCGGCTGTTCGGGGCCAGGGCCGTGATGCCGGGCGGGCCGGCCTCGATCGCCCTCAGGACGGGGGCGCCCCTGCTGCCCTGCAGCGTCTACCACGACCGCCGGCCCGGGCACTGGCTGGCCGTGGTCCACCCGCCGCTGCTCCCCGAACACTCCGGCGACAGCCGCAAGGACACCCTGGCCCTGACCCAGCGGCTGGCCGACGAGTTCGAGGGCCTGATCGCCGCCGCCCCCGAGCAGTGGCACGTGCTCAGCCGGTACTTCCAGAGTCCGGTATGAACATCGGCCTGGTCTGCCCGTACGAGTGGACGGTGCCCGGCGGGGTCGGCAACCACGTACGGGCCCTGGCCGCCGAGCTGCGCCGGGCCGGCCACCGGGTCGACGTGCTCGCCCCGGCCGAGCGGCCGGTGACCGAGCCCGGCTTCGTCGGCCTCGGCGGCTCGGTGGC
>JASLIH010000557.1 GCA_030152105.1 Actinomycetes bacterium | reverse complement strand
CGTGGCCGTGAGGATGAGGTCACGGCCTTGGTCGAAACGACCACTCAGGACTGCATCGCCCGCGGCGAGGGGATGGGACTCACGGTCTCACAGTGGGTGACCGCCGCGCTCTACAACGGCCTGGCGCGCTACGAGGAGGCGTTCGCCGCGGCGTCAGAGGCTGCCGCGGATCCGCGTGAGCTGTGGTTCTCGCCCTTTGCGTTGGTCGAGCTGATCGAGGCGGCCAGCCGCAGCGGTCGAAGCGAGCGAGCCGCAGAGGCCCTCGAGCTGTTGAGCGAATCCACGCGCGCCAGCGGCATTTTGTGGGCCTTGGGCGTCGAAGCGCGCTCGCGGGCCCTCCTGCATCGAGGGGAAGCAGCCGAGACGCTGTACCGCGAGGCGATCGACCGTCTGCAACCGACCCGCCTTCTCCTGGACCTCGCGCGGGCGCATCTGCTGTACGGCGAGTGGCTGCGACGGCAACGCCGACGCCTGGACGCCCGCAAGGAGCTGCGGGTCGCCCACGAGCTCTTCTCCGACTTCGGGACGGAGGCGTTCGCCGAGCGCGCGCGGGTCGAGCTCCAGGCGACAGGCGAGCACGCCCGCAAACGGACCGTGAACACCCTTGACCAGCTCACCCCGCAGGAGGCGCAGATCTCGCGCCTGGCCGCGCAAGGAACCACCAACCGAGAGATCGCCGCGCAGCTGTTCATCAGCCCGAGCACGGTCGAGTACCACCTCCGCAAAGCGTTCCGCAAACTCCACGTGAAGACACGTACCCAGCTTGCCCACCGCATGTCTTACGGGTAAGTCGAGGTGCGGCCCAGCCTCCCAGCCCGGCCGGCACCTGTGGGGTGGGTGACCATCGCGGATCATGCAGGGGTCTCCTAGGGCTCGAGCCGGGAGTCCTCCAGGTCGAGGTCGTGCTCGATGCGGCGCATGACCTCGTTGCTGATCTGGCCCTGGTTGCGGAGCAGCACGATCTCGCGGTGCTGGGCCTCCAGCAGCTCGCGGACCAGCCGCTGGTAGGCCAGCGACCGGTCCTCGGTCCCGTCGTCGGCCAGGGAGCCGTCGCGGGCCTTGAGGCGCCGGCGGCGGAGCTGGTACAGCCCCCGCATCCGCTCCACGGTGTCGTCGCGGGTCCACTCCTCGGCGGCCAGCTCCTCCAACCGCGCCAGGGCCACGTCGGTGGTCCGCAGGCGCCCCCGCAGCTCCTCCTGGGTCTCGCTGTCGTCGCGCTGCAGCCCCAGGCGGCGGATCAGCCAGGGCAGGGTCAGCCCCTGGCCGACCAGGGTGGCCAGGATCACGGCGAAGGTCAGGAAGATGATCAGGTGCCGATGCGGGAACGGCTGGCCGGTGCTGGTCGTCAGCGGCAGGGCCAGCGCGGCGGCCAGCGAGACCGCCCCGCGCATGCCGCTCCAGCCCGCCACCAGCCGCTCCCCGGGACTGGCGCGCCGGGCCCGCTGGGCGGGTCGCCGGTCCAACGCCCGGATCAGGTAGGGGACGGTGAACCACCAGCCGATCCGCACGGCGATCACCACCGCGCTGACCAGCGCCGCGTGGCCGATCCGGACGGTGGCCGGGTCGGGGAGCAGCTCGTTCAGGATGGGGTGGAGCTGGAGGCCGACCAGCACGAACAGCACGGCGTTGAGCAGGTAGACCAGCACCTCCCAGAACGAGACCCCCAGCAGCCGGCCCGCCGGCGAACCCAGCTGGGGAGCGCGCCAGCCCGCGTACAGGCCGGCAGCCACCGCGGCCAGCACCCCCGAGAGGCCGAGGCGGTCGGCCGGCAGGTAGGCGGCGTAGCCGGTCACCACCGACAGCACGATCTGGGTCACCGGGTCCTGGATCCGGCGCAGTGCCTCGGCGATCAGCCACCCGACGGCCAGCCCGATGGCTACGCCGCCGACCGCGCCGGTCACGAACTCCAGGCCGGCCTGCCACAGCGAGAAGCTCCCGGCGACCACGGCGGCCACCGCCAGGCGGTAGGCGACCAGCGCGGTCGCGTCGTTGACCAGGCTCTCGCCCTCCAGCACCGTGACCAGGCGCCGGGGCACGCCCAGCCGCCGGAGGATGGCGGTGGCGGCCAGCGGGTCGGTGGGCGACACGATCGCCCCCAGGGTGAACGCGGCCGCCCAGGGCAGCCCCGACACCAGCGCGTGGGCGACCGCGGCGACGGCGGTCATGGTCGCCAGGACCAGCCCGACCGCCAGCAGGGTGATGACGCCGGCGTTGGCCCGCAGCTCGCGTGGTGAGAACGAGAACGCCTCCTGGAACAGCAACGGGGGCAGGAACAGCACCAGGACCAGGTCGGGCGGAAGCTCGGCAGGGGGCATCCCGGGCACGAACCCCAGCGCCAGGCCGCCCAGCACCAGCACGATCGGATACGGCACCCGGACCGCCCCAGCCAGGACGCTCAGTCCCCCGACGGTCAGCATGAGCATCAACAGCAGCAGCTCAGGCCCACCCACGCGATCACCTCACCTCAGATGGTCTCGGCGGCGTCGGGGCCTGGGGGCGCCTGCAGGGCCGCGGGTTCGCTGTCACCGGGGTGCGCTCGCGGTGTGGCCGGTGGTGTCGACTGGTTGGGTGGCCGGCGTCGAGGTCGTGGGGGTCGTGCGTCCGACCAGCCAAACTTCCCGGATCACGACCTTGACGGCGGCGGCGATCGGCAGCGCGATCAGCGCGCCCTCCAGCCCCGCCAGTCTCGCCCCGACCAGCAGGGTGACAATCACCGTCGGCGCCGACAGGTCGATCGCCTTGGTCATGATCCTCGGCAGGATGAAATAGTTCTCGACCCGCTGGTACACGACGAAATAGACGGCCACGGCGATGCCGTGCGCGCCCGAGGAAAACAACGCGACGATCACGCACAGCACCGCGCCAAGCATCGCACCGACGCTGGGGACGAGGTCGGCGATCGCCACCCAGAATCCCAGCGCCGCCGCGAACGGCACACCCAGGAGTTCCAGCACCGCGAACGCCAACGTCCCCGCGATGACCGAGATGAGGAGGTTGCCGGAGACGTAGCCGCCGATTCGTCCGAGTGACTCCTCCAAGATCCGGACGTTGCGGTCGGCATGCTGGCGCTGGCGGGCCAGCAAGGCCGTGGCGGCCGCCTGGCCGCGCGGCAGCCCCGCCAGGAAGTAGATCGTGAGCACCGTGACGGTCAGCGCATTGAAGACGATGCTCCCGGCGCTGGCGGTGACGCCTGGGACCTGCTTGAGCGCGAAGGAGGGGAGTTGGGTCGTCGTCTCCTTGAGCCGCTGGGCGAGGTCGTAGTGCTGCTGCAGGGTCCCGAGGAACCCGGTGGCGTGCTGGAGCCGGTCGAGGTAGTCGGGGGTATGTGTGACCAGTTCGTGGGTCTGGCGGACCGCCGCCGGGATGACCAGCCAGCCGAACAGCACCAGGAGCCCGACGCTGAGCAGCAGGATGACCGTCACCGCCCAGCCACGCGACAGGCGCCGGCGCTGCAGCCAGCGGACCTGCGGGTCCAGGCCCACGGCGAACACCGCCGCCACCAGCACCAGCAGCAGGATGTTCCGGACCCGCCAGGCCGCCAGCAGCAGGACGAGCGCGCCGGCGACGGTCAGGGTGACGCGGGCCCAGTAGGCCATCGCGGGAAGGCGGCCCTCGGCCATTTACGACCCGCCCGTTCCGGGCGCAAGGCCCCCAGACGGTTCCTTGGTCGGACTGTCCACCCGCTCGCCGGCAGCACCACGGGAGGATCGGGGTTGGGCGCCGTTGGATCCGGCCGGGTGGGCACCAGCAGCTGACTGTGCCGCGGCCATCTGGTGGATGGCCCTCGTGAGCTCCAGGATCTGGTTGGACAGCTGGAGCAGCTGCTGGTTCTGCTGGTCTTCTTCCTGGACCGTCTGCCACTGGTGGTCGGCCAGGACCTGGCGTTTCTCGTCGGCGCGGTTCTGGCTGATCATCACGAAGGTCGACAAGAAGATGGCCTCCAGCGACACGATCATGGTCAACAGCCCGTAGGGGTAGTGCTCGACGCCCGACAGGATCCAGACGGCGAACCAGATGATGTGGAGGTAGACGAAGGTCATCGACCCGGCGAAGCGGGTGATCTGGTCGGCGGCGCGGTTCTCCAGGCGCTTGCGGCGCTCCTCGGCGTGTTTGAGCAGGGCCGGGTTGACGGGCAGGGGGAGCGGTCGTGCGCTCATGGTTCCTCCTTGGTTCGTGTTTGCTTTGGTGCTTGTCCGCGCGCTGATCGCCGGCCCACGGGATGCGCCGTGCTGGCCTGCTCTAGGGCCTGAGCCTGGAGCAGGCCAGCCAGACGCCACCTGGCCTCCGACCGGTCCGGCGCGAGCCGGGTCGGCCGGTGGTCAGCTGACCAGGCGCTCGGCGTCCTTGCCGGCCTGGCGGATCGAGAACGCGGCGAAGATCTCGGCCACGCCGTGGAAGATGGCCCAGACCCCGACCAGGGTCACCAGGGTGACCAGCGACCGCTGCCAGGAACGCACCGCCCACACCCCCAGGCCCAGCTCGGCCACCCCGAGCACCAGCTGGGTCCACCAGTAGCCCACCTTGGGACCGGCCAGCGCGCCCACCAGGTGGATGATCCCGAAGATGATCAGGTACCAGGCGACCAGGAGCGCCACCACATACAGGGTGATGGCTGGCCAGACGAAGGTCATGATGCCGGCGGCCACGCCCAGGATGCCGGCCACGATGAACAGCCAGCGCCAGCTCTGGACCCGGGTGGCCACGACCAGCTGGCTGACCCCGCCGAACAGGAAGGCCACGCCGACCAGGGCGGCCACCGCGGCCAGGCTGCCGACCCGGTAGGAGAGCACGTAGGTGCCGAACAGGGTCCAGGCGACCCCGAGGGAAAGGAACCACCACCAGACTGCCGACAGGTCCCGCACACCGCTGCGGACGGCGTCCTGGACGGGGTTTGAGGGTCTCGCAATGCTCGTATTGCTGGTCATGGCAACCTCCTTGGAAGATATGGCTGGTCGTACAGCCGCGTCGGTGGCTTGGTCGGAGCCGTCACCGGCGCGACCTGCCGAACAGGGAGAGGAAGAACTGGAAGACGTTGAGGATGTCCAGGAAGATCGAGGCAGCTAGCAGGGGCGCGCTGTCGAGCTCGCTGCTGGCGCGTAGCCGCTGGAAGTCGATCATCACCAGGCCGGCGAAGATCACCAGTCCACCCAGCGCATAGATGACCGCGCCGGCTGGGATCGAGACGAAGATGCTCAGCACGCCAAAGCCGATAAGCGCGATCAGCGCCCACCACAGCACCCGAGCCAGCGCCGAGAGGTCGCGTCGGATGGCGTAGCCGGCGGCGCCGAAGCCGGCGATGAACAGCGCCGTCGCGGCGCCGGCTTCCCAGACCGCCTCGGGATCAGCGTTGGCGTAGTAGGCGATCGTCGGCGCTGTGGCCAGCCCGACCAGCAGGCCGAAGCCGAACAGCAGCCCAAGGGTGAGCTGGGAGGACTGGCGGACGGCAACGTTCATGGCCAGCAGGCAGCCCAACGATGCGATCCAGAAGACCACGCTCCATCCGCCGGACAGGTTACGGGCCAGGTAGGCGCCGAGGGTGAACAGGCCGGTGGTGACTGCGACCAGGCCCATCGTCTGGCCGAACAGCGTCCCGGTGTCGGTGCGTGCCCCCAGCCGAGGGACCGCCTGGTCGGTGTCATAGCCCTGTGCCATCGGCCTGCTCCTTTGTCGTCGTTGTGTGTTGGTGGTGTGGGTGGGCGCCCGGGGCCGGACGGTGCCGGGCCCGGGCGTCCTGGTCAGCGGTGCAGCTAGGAGCCCGCCGTCGTGGCCAGCTCGTCGGCGTAGACGCGGGCGTCGATCGCGTCCAGCACCGCCAGCCGAGCGTTGTCGACCGTCCAGGCGGCGTAGTCGATCGCCGCGGCGGCGTCGTCCTCGGCCCAGTCGGCATCGCTGGCGGCCAGGTTGGCGTCGACCTGGTCGTTCCGCTTGTCGATCCTGGCCTGGAGGTCGTCCATCTTGGCGGCGGTGTCGGCCTTCATCTGGGCCCACTTGCTCCGGGCGTCGGCCGTGACCGCACGGGCGTCCTGCCGGGCGTCGGTGGCCTTCTGGTCCACGTCCACCTTGGCCTGGTCGATACGCTGGCGGAGCTGGTCACGGGACTCCGACACGGCCGCCTGGGCCGAGGTCTTGGCGTCGGCGGCGCGCTGCTGGAGGTCGTCGAGTTGGGTCGAGAAGTCCATTGGTCCCTCCTTGGGGTGGTGAGTATGGGAGATCGTTGCCGGCCGGTACGCGGTCGTTCCTGACGGTACGGCGGCGGTGCTGTCCTGCCATTGGGCGCGGGCCACGAAACCGCGGCCTGGTGTCGTCCCCGGCGCACAGCCGCCCCACGACCTACTCGCCGGCCGGGGTCGCACGGGCGACCCTTGCACCGAAGGTCGTTAGTTCTGGGTCATCGGTCCTCTCCTTTGCATCTTGGGCACGTCCTCTGGTGGCCGTGCGAGCCTTCGCGACGGACCCAGGGTCGCCGCCGAGCAGGTGAGCGGGTATCGCTGGATGATGGTGATTCGGGTGCCGTTGACAGTTGGTGGTTGGCCTGCTACGGAGAGGACCGTGTCGCTGGCGGTCGGGCGCCAGGCGCAGGTACTAAGGCAGGCCTGAAGGTGGATCGAGCAACCCCCCGGCTGGTCGACCGCGGTGAGCTGGTCGCCGCGCTTGATCGCGCGGCGGCGGCAACGGTGACGGTCATCTCGGCCCCGGCCGGCAGCGGGAAGACCTCGCTGCTGCGCGCCTGGGCCGACCGTCCGGGCCAGCCGCATCGGCTCGCCGTGGTCCAGGTGCAACGCGACCAGCAGGACGCCCAGCAGTTCTGGCTTGGCCTGCTGGACGCGATCCATCGGGCCACCGGCACGACCAGCCGGGCCGAGGCGCCCGCCGCCACCCCCAACTTCAACGGGCCGGCGATGGTCAAGCGGGTGCTGGTAGCACTGGGGGAGCATCGGGGCCGGATCATCCTGGTGATCGACGATCTCCACGAGCTGACCTCGCCGGAGGCCCTCGCCCAGCTCACCCAGTTGCTGACCAGCCTTCCCGCCAACGTGCACGCGATCCTGGCCACCCGGCGCGACCTCCGGCTGGGGCTGCATCGGCTCCGCCTGGCCGGCGAGCTGGCCGAGCTCCGCGCGGCCAAGCTGCGCTTCAGCGAGCGCGAGACCCGCGAACTGCTGGAGGCCTCGGGGATCGCGCTATCCGATGCCGGGGTGGCGCGGCTGCACCAGCGGACCGAAGGATGGGCCGCGGGCCTGCGGCTGGCGGCGATCTCGCTGGCCGGTCACCCCGATCCCGAACGGTTCGTCGCCGAGTTCTCCGGCAGCGACCGCACGGTCGCCGAGTACCTGCTCGCCGAGCTGCTGGACCGCCAGCCCGCGCAGGTCCAGCAGCTGCTGTTGGGCACCTGCCTGCTGGATCGGGTCAACGGGGAGCTGGCCGAGCTGCTGACCGGCCGTCCCGGCGCGGAGGGAATCCTGCTGGAACTGGAGGACGCCAACGCCTTCGTGGTCTCGCTGGACCCCGAGAGGACCTGGTTTCGCTACCACCACCTGCTGGGGGATTTCCTGCGGCTGGAGCTGCGCCGGACCCGGCCCGATGAGGTGCCGGCGCTGCACCGGCGGGCCGCTGGATGGCTCGCCGACCATGGGCAGGTGGTCGAGGCCATCCGGCATACGCAGGCGGCGGGTGACTGGTCGGAGGCGGCCCGGCTGCTGGCCGACCATTGCTTCGGCCTGACCCTCGACGGCCAGGCCCAGACCATCCAGGCGCTGGTGCGGGCCTTCCCCGAGGGAGCCGCCGATGACCCCGAGCTGGCCCTGGTGTGGGCGTGGGGTGAGGTTGTCCAGGGACACCTGGACGAGGCGGCCGCCCACCTGGCGGTCGCCGAGTCACACGTCGAGACGACGCCACCAGATCGCCGGCGCCGCCTCCAAGTGGCGATTGCGTCGCTGAAGCTGTCGCTGGCGCGGCAGCGCGGTCAGTTTGCCGGCGTGGTCGAGCAGGCCCGGTTCCTGGCCACCCCAGTCAGCGGGCCCTCCGGTGAGGACATCGCCCTCGACAGCGACCTGCGGGCGGTGGCGTTGTTGAATCTGGGGATCGTCGAGGCGTGGGCCCTGGGACCGGGGGACGCCGAACATCACCTCCGGGAGGGCGCCGCCCTGGCCCGACGGATCGGCCGGCCCTACCTGGAGGTCGCCTGCCTGGCGGAGCTCGGGTTCGCGTCCAAGATCCGCCCCAACGCCACTACCCGGCGGCGCTGCCAGGAGGCGATCGCGCTGGCCGAGCGGCACGGCTGGGGCACCGACCAGGTGATCGCGCCCGCACTGGTAACGCTCGCCGGCAACCTGGCCTTGACCGGTGACTTTGACCAAGGCGAGCGATGGCTGCGGCGCACCGAACGGGCCCTGCAGACCGACACCGGGCCCGGTATCCGACTCCTTGTGCACCTGGTGACCGGGGTGCTGCAGGCTGGCCGGGGCCGCCACCAGGAGGCGTTCGAGGCGTTCACCGCCGTGGAACGCCTGCAGTCGCAGCTGGCGGGCTCGCACGGGTTGGCGAGCCAGGTGACCGGCTGGCTGCTGGCCACCCAGGCCCGCCTCGGGCAGGCCGGCCAAGCCCGCGCCGCGCTCGCGGCTCTCACTGACGAGCGAGCGAACTCGGGTGAAATCCGTAACGCCGGGGCGGTGATCTGTCTGGTCGAGGACGATCCGGCCGCGGCGTTCACCGCCGTGCAGGATGTTCTGGACGGCACGGCCCCGGTCATCGGGCCGATCACGGTCGTTGAAGCCCAGCTGCTGGCCGGGCTCGCCCACCGTGCCCTCGGCGACCAGCGCGCAGCGAACCACGCCACCGAACGCGCCCTCGCCCTGGCCGAGCCGGAGCGGCTGGTCCTGCCGTTCGCCATGACCGGCGCAGGGGAGCTGCTGGAAGCCCTGCCGCGGCACG
>JASLIH010000509.1 GCA_030152105.1 Actinomycetes bacterium | reverse complement strand
TCCTGCTCGTTCTGGTCGGCGTACCTCTCGGCGAAGTCGGTGATGGACCGGTCGATCTTGTCTTCTTCGCCCAGGTAGGCGGCGTTCGCGATCGGGTCGCCGGGATCTGCGGCTGGACCCTGGCCAGGGGCCATGCCCGCTCCGGCGACCCGGTCGCGATCGCCGCCTACCTGGGCGACGATGACCAGTTCGACCGGTCCATCACCGACTTCGCCGAGCGGTACGCCGACCAGAACGAGCAGGACTACCAGGGGTTCGCCGACGCGATCCGATCCGGACGGCTGGAAGCGCTCGAAGGCGTCTAGGCCTGAATCCTTTCATCCGGTCATCTGTGACCGGATGTGGCCCCCGATGGAACTGCACCGGTCACGAGCTTGGAAGGGCGACGGCAGCCAGGGCTGGGAGGCTCGCTGCTGGCCACCGAGGCTGTGAGGACGGACTTCATCCCAAGCGGGTGATGGCCGCTCACCGGCCTGATGGGAGGGTTCCTTCACCGGCTTGTCCAGCCGGCTGCCAGGAGCCCGGAACGGGAGGGAGGCCACATCTGCTCGGCGTGGTGCTCGCGACCGACGACCAGGAACGCCACCCACCGCGCATTCACCCCTGCCAGTGCTGTGCGCTCACCATCACACCGGCCACCATCCCAACGGCGGACCAGGCACGCGCCGGGGGCCTGCCGTTCCGGAAGGAGCACCCCGTGACTGTCCCACCCGACGCCTACGACTACAACCAGGGCAGCGGCACCGAGCCAACGCGCTCCATCGACGCCGGCAGGCTGTGGACCGGCGGTGTGGCCACAGCCTTGGTGGCTGCCCTGGTCGCGGTGGTCGGCGTGCTGATCGCCCGCGGCCTGTTCGACGTGCCGGTCCTCGCCCCCAGCAGCGAGGGAAGCCTCGGCAACGCCAGCACCTTCAGGCTGGCCGGGCTGGCGGCCGGCGCCGCACTGCTCGCTACCGGGCTGCTGCACCTGCTGCTGGTGAGCACCCCACGGCCCCGGCAGTTCTTCACCTGGATCGTCGCCCTGGCTACCATCGCGGCCGCGCTCGCCCCATTTCTGACCGACGCCGACCTCGCCGAGAAGGTCGCCACCTCCGCGATCTACGTGGCGATCGGCGTCGCCATCGGCTCGTTGCTGTCCGGCGTGGCCCGCAGCGCCATGCGTCGGCGCCGCTGAACGGCCTCGGGCCACCGGCACAGCCGGCGGCGGCCGGTGGTCGAGGCAGGCCCAGCTCGCCCGCGGCCCGGACGACCTGGCCAGGCCGTGACCGCCCCACGTCGGTCATGGCGCCTGCGTTGGATGGCCGGCTGCCGCTGTTTCAGGTCCCGTTGGCGGTTGTCCGGCCGGCCTGCGCGTCGGCAGAATCCTCGGGATGCCCAGGTGGGTGACCCAGCGCCGGAACAAGACGACCGCAACCACCACTGATGCGGCCGGGAGCAGGTTGCCCAGCAGGACATAGATCCAGATCGTGTTGAGATCCACGGTCAGGACGTCGAAGTTCATGCCGAAATACCCGGTGATGAAGGTCAGCGGCAGGAAGATCGCGGATATGACGGCGAGGAAGTTGATCACCTCTCCCTGCCGGCCGGAGATGTTTTGTGAGTACTGCCCGAGGGCCTCCCTGGCCTCCTCCCGGTAGTCCCTCGCGGCGTCTGTCAACCGGACGACGCGCTGGCGGTGCCGGTCCAGGTGGGCCTGGGCGCCGGGGCCCAGGCCGGGCAGCTGGGCAACGCCCGCGGCGGTCACATCGTCCAGGTCTCCGGTGTACCAGCCCAGCGACTGGACGGCATCGGCCAGCCTGCGCAGGATGGCCAGAACCTCAGCCTGGGAGCCGCGAGAGGAGTTGGTCAGCAGCTCCACCTGAATCTCGTCCAATCGCGCGTCCAGCGCCAGGAACTGCTCCTCGAAGCTGACGGCGAGGGCATTCAGAACCAGGAAGAGCACCAGGGGGCCGTCGGCCTTCCCCTCATCGCGCAGTTCGTCATACCGGTGACGTGCCTCCTCCAGCGCCGGGCACGGTGCGGAATGCACGGTCAGCAGGAACTCCGCCGTGTACACGATCCGGACCGGGATAGGCACCGCGTCTGGAGTCAGGCCGCCCGCGGCTGATACCAGCGCTTGGATGATGTCCCCAGCGGCGGTCAGGGATGGCCGCTGCCTGGCGCGCTCAGTACCCATGGCCATCCCCGCAATCGCCGAGGTGCCGAGGCGCAGGCTGCGGCCGAACTGCCCCAGCAGCTCGCCGTCCAGGCTCTCCAGGTCAAGCCAGAAGAAACCCCCCGCAGCGGCCTGCCGCTCGGCATCTCGCGGTGTGGCCATGTCCCTGGCACCACTCACGCTGACCAACCGGGTGGCCGGGTGCGTGCCCATCCCCAGCCGGTGCGCCGCAGCCGTGTTCGCCGGCATTGCAGATACCTCCTGACCCCTGACAACACTTGATCGCTAACGGAGTGTCCCGGATCTAACCGACCATTTGATAGGGCCATTGCCGCCAGACGGATCTTCTGGATGATCAGCTGGCCACACCGATAGATGTGTTCAGACGTTTACGTGAATGGTCGCCGGGACTTCAGGCAGTCACCCCTTAACTTTGATGGAACCCGGCGAGGGTATTTGCGCAGCTCAGATTGCCTGTCGGTGCTCGGTTCGGTCAGGCTGCCTGGTCATGCCGATG
>JASLIH010000467.1 GCA_030152105.1 Actinomycetes bacterium | reverse complement strand
CGGCACCGAAGGCACCGACCTCCTTGACGATGCCGCCAGCGGGCTGAGCTAGGCTACGCCGCATGTGGTGGCTGTTGGTGCTGGGTCTGGCCGGGCTGACGGCGTGCTCCTCCGGGGGTGGCGCACCACGAGCCGAACGTGCCCTGCCCGAGCGCATCGCCGTCTCCAGCCCGGCGTTTGCCGAGGGTGCGGCCATCCCTCGGCGGTTCACCTGCGAGGGCGAGAATCTCTCCCCGCCGCTGGGCTGGTCGGGCGTGCCGACCGGCACGGTCGAGGTCGCCCTGGTGGTCGACGACCCGGACGCGCCCCGGGGTACCTACGTGCATTGGGTGGTCGTGGGCATCGAGCCGGACCGCACCGAGCTGGCCGAGGGCGCGGCGCCGCCGGGCGCCCGGCAACTGCGCAACAGCGCCGGCACGGCCACCTACACCGGCCCTTGTCCGCCCAGCGGCCCACCCCACCACTACCGGTTCACCGTGTACGCCCTTCAGCGCACGGCCGACATCGCCAGCGACGCCAGCCCCGAGGCAGCGATCGAGGCAATCGAGGCGGCCGCCGCCGCCCGTGGCCGGCTGGTCGGCACGTTTGGCCGCTGAGCGGATCGAATCGGCCCCAGCGCGGCCCACGGTTGAGGGTGGACCGCTTCGCCTGAGACCGGGCCGCCGCTCTAGCCGCTGGTCAGCTCGTAGACGTTGCCGTCCGGCGCGCGAAAATGGCGCCAACCTCCGCCGCGCTCATCCACCTGGCCCCCGAGGAGCTCCACGCCGGCTGCCTCAAGCTCCCGGACGGCGGCGGGGAGATCGTCGACCACAAAGCCGACGACGGGACCGGTGGAGAAGTGCGCGTGGTCCTGGTCGCGTGGGCCGAACACTTCGAAGATGCCGCCCTCCGGCAGTTGGAAGGCGGCGAAGTCGGGCCCTTCCTGGCTGGTGGTCAGCCCGAGGACGGCTTGGAGGAATGCCACCATGGCGGGGTATTCGCTTGTCCTGGTGCCCGCCCAGCCGATGCGCTTGACCCGCATGCCTGCTCTCCCCTGGTCAGGTGCCTTGCGCCCGCGATCCTGCCATGTCGCCGCTCCCTGGATGGCCTGGGGTGCACGGTGGACCTTGGCTGTCCAGGATAGGTCGTTCGCCTCTGCTCGGGCAGGATAGGGCGGCCTACACTCGATCGGTGCAAAGGGGGGCGGCGGTGATGTCGTCTCGATCGTGTCGCGCGGTGCTGCTTGCCGGCGTGGTTGCGGTTGCGGTCCTTGGGACCGGCTGCAGCGCAGGATCGCCGTCCGGTGCCCAGCCGGCGACGCCGTCGTCGTCGACCCCCGCGGGGCGTCCCTCGACGGGTTCTGTCACGTCGACGACCAGGCGCCCAACCTCCGGGTCGGTGGCTTGCACCACCCGTGGCGTGCTGGCGACCTGGAGTGTGCGGCGGCTGGCAGAGCAGACGGTGGTGATCCCGGTGGATGAGGGCGAGGTGGGATCGGTTGCCGGTGAGGTGGCCGCGGGCGCCGGTGGGGTGCTCCTGTTCGGCGCCCACGCCCCCGCTGATCTGGCGTCGTCGCTGGCCCGCCTGGTCCGCGACGCGCCAGGCGGCATCCCCCCGTTCGTCATGACCGACGAGGAGGGCGGCGCGGTCCAGCGGATGGCCAACCTGGTCGGCTGGATGCCGTCGGCTCGCCAGCTGGCAGCGACGATGACGCCGACGGAGATCCAGCGCCTGGCGCTGCGGCTCGGCCGCCGGATGAAGGCTGCTGGTGTCACGATGGACCTGGCCCCGGTACTTGACCTGGACGGCGGGCCAGGCCCGAGTGCGACCGACCCGGACGGCACCCGGTCGTTCAGCCCGATCGAGAAGACCGCCTCGGCCGCTGGCCTGGCGTTTGCGGCCGGGCTCCAGGCGGCCGGCATCGTCCCGGTCGTCAAGCACTTCCCCGGTCTGGGCGGGGCCAGCGGCAACACCGATCTCAGGCCGGCAGCGACGCTGCCGTGGCGCAGCCTGCAGGCAGGCGGCCTGCTGCCGTTCGCGGCCGCGGTCCGCGCCGGTGTCCCGGCGGTCATGGTCGCCAACGCCACCGTTCCCGGGCTCACCAACCTGCCCGCCAGCATCTCCCCGGCGGTGACCACCGGGGTGTTGCGCAACCGGCTGGGGTTCTCTGGGCTGGTGCTCACCGACTCGCTCTCGGCAGTGGCCCTTGCCGCTGCCGGCTACTCGGTGCCCCGCGCGAGCGTCGCCGCGCTGCGTGCGGGCGCCGACATGGTGATGTTCAACGCCGACGCGCGCAGGGTGGCCAGCCTGACGCGCCAGACCGTGCTGGCTATCGCGGGCGCCGTTGGGTCTGGTGCGCTGCCGCGCAGCCGCCTCGAGAACGCGGTGTGGCACATCCTGAATGCCAAGCACGTCGATCTGTGCCCCTAGGGTCCACCGTCGTGTCCCGCTCGGTGGCCGATCCTATTGGGGGATGCCCGCGAGGTTTGTTCAGGGTCCAGGCGGACCTCCAGCGCTAACGGCGTCAACGTCCGGACACGCAGGGCATCACGGACACCATCATTCGGCGAGCACCCGGATGGCGACGGGTGAGACCATGATCCCCGTCGGCTTGGTGTTCCGATGGGATCCATGATCGAGGTGGTGATATGCCGTGAGCCGTGTTCGGCGTGATGTCGTGGTCATCGTGGCGAGCCTGGCGGTATTCGCCATCTGCGCGGTGGTCGCCGCCGACGGGCAGGTCGGGCCGGTCGAGCGGGCGCTGTTCCGGGCGGTCAACGGGCTGCCCGACTGGCTGTACCGGCCCATGCTCGCCTTTCAGTACCTGGGTGTGCTGGCGATGCCGCTGGTCGTGGCCGTCGGGGCGCTGGCGTTGCGGCGCTGGCGGCTGGCCGCCGCGCTGGTGCTGGTGGTGCCCTTCAAGCTCGCCCTCGAGCGGGTGGTCAAGCTGCTGGTCCAGCGGGAGCGGCCGGGGACCACGGTCCCGGACGCGATCTTGCGGGGGGTGCATTCGGCCGGCCTGAGCTTTGTCTCTGGGCATGCCATCATCACCTTCGCCATCGCCGGGCTGCTGGCGCTGGTCCTGCCGCGCCGCTGGGGGGTGGTCGCGTTCGTGCTGGCCACCCTGAATGCGGTTGCCCGGGTGTACCTGGGGGCGCACAACCCGCTGGATGTGGTCGGCGGCGCCGCGGTCGGGCTGGCGGTCGCGGCCGTGCTGGACCTGGTGCTTGATGTCGCCCGTGACCGCGGCGGCAGCCGGGCCGAGCAGACCACCGCGACCGGGGAGGACCCAGCCACCTGAGCCTTGGGTAGGTCCAGGCGGCTCGCCACGGCTGGCTGGCTCAGCGTCCGTCCTCGGGATCCAGCTGGAGTCGCCCGTCCGAGCGCTGGCTCAGTGCCTCCGCGAGCGCCGCCCGGCTGGTGAACCCCAGCACCTGTGGCGCCTGGGCGGCGAACTCCCCATTGGGATCAGTGGTCAGATGCATCCGGCTGGTCACGCAGCCACCCGGGAACTGGTCGTACCAGGTGGCGGTGAACTGGCCGGTATTCGACTCGAACCCCTGATAGTGGCGCACCCCCGCTGTTGCAGAAGGCCCCTCCACGGCCCCAGCTGGAGCGCAGGCGGCGGTCAGTCGGACCACCAAGGCGGCGGCGCCGGCCCGGTCGTGGTCCAGGGTGAGCACCGACCGGCCGTCGTTGACCGTCACCCGCGCCACCGACCAGCCCACCGGCAGGAACCGCACACACGGCACCTGCGACGCCGAGGGCACTGCCTGGGCCTGCAGCCACAACGCTTCCAGTTCGGTGCAGGCAAGGCTGGTGTTGTTCACCGGCGTCTGGCCAGCCTCATTGGTGGTGAAGCTGTCAACGATGACCGATCCGAAGAACACCAGCACCGCCACCACCAGCGCCCACAACCCGACCCGCCGCAGGGTCCAGCGCTGGATCGACACCGGCTGGGGCGGGTCCGGCAGCAGGCGGATGAACTCGCCGTGCAGGTCGCGGCCCTGGTCCCTGAGCATGTGACGGAGCTGGGAGGGCAGGGCCAGCCCGCGGGCGGCGGCGAACCCCTCAGTGATCTCCTCGACCGAGAACTGCTCGAGTGCCCGCGCATAGACCAGTTCGGGGCTGGAGCGCAGGGCCAGGCACAGCATCATGTTGGCCAGGTCGACGGCCTGGCGCCACGGGCTGGGCCGGGCCTGGACGAAGGCGACGTCGATCAACTGCATGCGGCCGTCGCGGACGAGCAGATTGGCCGGCTTGATGTCACGGTGGGCCAGCCCGGCGTCCCACAGCCCCCGGATGATCAACAGGCCGTCGTCGATCACCTGGGTGTCGACCTCGGCCTCGCCCAGCTCGACCGCACCGGCGAAGAACTCGGTGACCAGCAGGTACTCCCGCTCGGGGGTCAGCTCGACGAACCCGAACGGGGCTGGGCTGGGCAGCCCGGCCCGCTGCATCAGCGACAGCGCGTAGTCCTCCTGCTGGACCAGCCGCCG
>JASLIH010000466.1 GCA_030152105.1 Actinomycetes bacterium | reverse complement strand
GCTGCGACATCGACCAGAAGTTCAAGTGGTGGCCGAAGCGGCGGCCCAGCAGGTCCTCGGGATCCAGGCCGTCCTCGATCATCGACGGGGTCGCCCATTCGGAGGTGATGACGGTGTCGTAGTCGAGATGCCACCAGACGTCGTAGCCGAAGTACTGGTCGCCCCGGTCGGCCTCCCAGCCGCCGATGACGTCGAAGGTGTCGTGGTCGAGCAGGGCGACCCCGCCCGGCCCGTCGTTGCCGTTGGCCCCGCCGAGGGCCGACATGAAGATGCCACCGGGTCCGCAGTGGACGGTGTGGGGGCGGGAGTAGCCGGCCTTTCGGGCCAACTCCTCGGCCGTGATCTCCCGTACCACCTTGGGGTTGCGGGGGTCGGGCTTGGTGTCGAGCACATAGATCCGCGACGACCGGATGCCGGGGACGATCAGGTAGCGGCGCTCCAGCGGCCCGTGGCCGCCGTGGCCCTGGTGGCACAGGGCCGACGAGCAGGCGTTCCAGCCGAAGTGGTGCAGCTCGTTGCCGGCCGTCGGCAGCTCCGACCAGCCGACGACCTGGCCGTAGTTGGCCGAGGCCGGATCGCAGTCGATCACCGCCATGGCGTCCTTGGCCCTGCCGGCCGGGTCGTAGGCGGCCACATAGGCCAGCTGCTCGGGTGGGGCGACGATGGCCTCGCCCGCCTACGGGAAGGTGGTGGGCTGGTCGGAGCTGCCGACGGCCGGCAACGAGCTGCACCACTTCGGCTGGAACGCCTGCTCCAGCGCCCTGTGCCACCAGGGCCACGGAGACCACGGCCAGCCGCTGGAGCGGCGCTACCTGATCGTCCCCGGCATCCGTTCCTCACACATCTATGTGCTGGACACCAAGCCCGACCCCCGCAACCCCAAGGTGGTACGGGAGATCACGGCCGAGGAGTTGGCCCGAAAGGCCGGCTACTCCCGCCCCCACACCGTCCACTGCGGGCCGGGCGGCATCTTCATGAGCGCACTCGGCGGCGCCAACGGCAACGACGGGCCCGGCGGGATCGCGCTGCTGGACCACGACACCTTCGACGTCATCGGCGCCTGGGAACACGACCGGGGCGACCAGTACTTCGCCTACGACGGCTGGTGGCACCTGGACCACGACACCATGGTCACCTCCGAGTGGGGCACCCCCTCGATGTTCGAGAACGGCCTGAACCCCGAGGACCTGCTGGGCCGCCGCTTCGGCCACCACCTGAACTTCTGGTCGATGAGCCAGCGCACCCTCACTCAGCGGGTCGACCTGGGCGACCAGCACCAGCTGGTGTTCGAGGTGCGGCCGGCCCACGACCCCGCCAAAGCCTGGGGGTTCGTCGGGGTGGTCATCAGCGTCGAGGACTTGTCGGCGTCGGTGTGGATGTGGTACCGCGACGGGGACCGCTGGGCGGTGCGCAAGGTCGTCACCGTCCCGGCAGAGCCGGCCGACCCCGACCTGCTCCCGCCGGCCCTCAAGCCCTTTGGGGCGGTGCCGCCACTGATCAGCGACATCGACCTGTCGGTGGACGACCGCTGGCTGTACGTGTCGTGTTGGGGTACCGGGGAGCTCAAGCAGTACGACGTCAGCGACCCCTCCAGCCCCCGCGAGACCGGCTCGGTCAGACTCGGCGGGATCGTCGGCCACACGCCGCACCCCGCGGCGTCCGAGGTGCCGTTGGGCGGCGGGCCGCAGATGGTGGAGCTCAGCCGCGACGGCAAGCGCGTCTATGTGACCAACTCGCTGTACGGGTCCTGGGACCTCATCTTCTACCCCGACGGCGTCGGCGCCTGGGCGGCCAAGCTCGACGCCGACCCAGATGCCGGCGGGATCGTCCCGGACCCGCGGTTCTTCCCCAACGGCGAGGACTTCCGTGGGCTGCGGGTGCACCAGACCCGCCTGCAGGGCGGCGACGCCTCCAGCGACTCCTACTGCCACAGGAGCTGACGAGGATGCACCCCCTGGCCCATCACCTGGGCGAGGACTCGCTCGTCAATGCGCTGCTGCTCGCCAGCAGTGGCCTCTCGGTGCTGGTCGCCATCGGCCGGGCACAGCTGGCCGCGGCCCGCGCCAAGCTGACCCGAGCGAGGAGAAGGCGGTGATCATCGGCGTCTTCAGGCCAACGATCCACCCCGGCAAGGAGGTGAGTTCGAGGCGTTCCTCCGCGACACGGCGGCCTCGGACGCCTAGCGGCCGCCCCCCGCCCGTGCAACAACAAGACCAAGAACCGCACCTCCGACCACCTCCCAGTCATCGCCACGCTGACCTACTAGCCTGACGCCGACAACCTTCCCCATCGCAGTCCGGACTAGCCTTGACCTGGGGTGATGCGGAACTCGGGTACTGGGCTGGGTGCATCCTCGATCAGCGACGTGTGCCGCTGTTGCTGGACGGCGTCGTCCCAGCGCTGGGCGAGGGCGCTGAGCTGGCCGGTGAGCTCGACCGAGAGTGCCCGCTGATGGCTGGAGGTCCATTTGTAGCTGGGGAGCTGGCCGTCCTGGAGTTGGCTCACGTCACGGTAGTCGAGGCCGTCGACTGGCTGGTCGCGGGTGTAGGCGGTGTGCAGCCGCCGGAACATGCCCTCCAGGATCGACATGGTCGACCGGTACCGGACCCAGCGATGGTTCTCCCAGGAGACCTTTCGGCCATTGGGGCCCGGCTCGGGCGGGGTGGTGTAGTACTCGACCAGGCGCCGGCCCGCCCAGGCGCCACGCTCGCTCATGGCGGTGATGGCTCCGGCCTCCATGTCGAGGTTGATGCCGCCCTCGCTGTCGGTGTGGCTGACATGGACGACCCGGTCACGGTAGCCGGGGACCCCCAGCTGAGTGTTGTCGGACCAGTTCTGCATGGTGTCGGCGATGGCATGCAGGAACCCAGTCAGGCGGCCGAAGCCGGCCGCCTGGTCCCAGCGGGTCCACCACTCGCGTTGGCCGCCGAGGTTGGTCTTGGGCATCCAGATGTTGTCGCACTCCTGCGGCTTCCTGGGGTGGTCGGGGTGGAAGGGCCGCAGGTTGATGGCGAAGGTGGGCCGGGAGGGGAGCGGCTGGTCGAAGAAATGCACCGGGAAGTTGCTGGTGATGCCGCCGTCGGAAAACCAGCACCGTTCGGCCTGCGGCACGGTCTGCGGTTTGGGGCCGGTGCCCCCGTGGTGTTGCCAGGTTCTCCAGGCGGCCCAGGCGTCCTGGTTGGCCTTGCGTGTCCAGTCAACGGTCCACAGCGGCACCGCGCTAATCAGGATCGGGAAGCTCAGGCTCATGCGGGCGGCCACGACCACCGGGAGGTCGGCTGGTGGGGGCAGCGGGCGCAGCGGCGCCAGCAGCTCGCACAGCAAGGCCCATTCTCGGCGGTCGCTGGCCCCACGGGGCGCAGCCGGCGGATACGCCCCGAGATGCTGGACAACATTGGCTGGGAAGAAGTGCTCCAGCTCCCCAGGGGAATAGAAGAAGGCTCTCGAGCGATCCGACGGAGTGGCCAGTCCGCTGGGCAGCCGGTACGGCCGGCCCTGGCTGAGGCAGGTTGTCTGCATCTCCAGGTTGATCGCTGGTGGCTCAACGCGCGGCGGGGGATCGGACCGTGGCAGGTGCTCGTCTCGGCAGGCTGGCGGGGTGCGGTCCACGCCCTCCTTCGGGCCCTCTGGGCCCGTCCACAGGTCCGCGAAGGTGAGGGGCGTCTGGCGGTCGGTCAGACCGGCATAGGCGTTCAACTCGTCGGCCAGCCATTCGGTCAGGGCCGGCGGCTCCGCGTCGGGCACATAGCCCGTACACAGCCCGTAGTGGTTGGCTGGGATGGCCCGCCGTGCATGCAGCAGCAGGGACGCGACCGATCCGACAAGCAGGCCCACCAGCAGGCCCAGCCAGGCCAGCACCCATAGCCACAGCGCCGCCCGGTCCTCGGCGGCCACGGTGATCCACACCAGGCCAATGAGGGCAGCGACGCCCAGCAGCCCCACCGCCAGTTTCTGGTGGACGGCACCCACCAACACCGCCGTCACGGCCGCGACCAGCAGACACAGCGCCGCCAGCGCGGCCAGGCCGATCCGGCCGGCCAGTCCATTCGGAGCCAGCCGGGCGGTGAGCGCTGCCAGCAGCACAGCCGGCGCCAGGGCGACCAGGACCACCCACATGCTCTGGCTGCTGAAGCCGCCGCGTAGCAGCTGCCACAGCGTCCCAGCCAGCTTCATTGGCTTGGAGGTGGTGCGCGTTGCGGCCTTCACCAGCGCCAGCAGCGCAGCGGTCGCTCCGCTGGTCTGGAACAGCTCCGACAGATTGGTCCGCCGGCCAGGTCCGGCGGACTCGCCCAGCCACTGCGGTAGGCGGGTGAGCTTCGGGAAGCCGCCCTGCTCACTGTGACGACCGTATTCCGCCGCGGCCGCCGCCGTGGCAGCGATCGCCCCCGCCGAGGTGCCACCAATACTGCGAAGCCGATACACCCCGGCCAGCTCACAGACGGCCAGCGGGTAGATGACACCGCTGGTAATGCCGCCCTTCATGACGATGTCGCACTCGCGAGTCGGGCTGGCATAGCGCTGTCGGTCAGCGAGCGCGGTCACCAGGTCATCTTCCACCCGCTCCACCTCCAGACATGCCGAGGGCCCCTCACCATGTGGGCAGGCGTGCGCCGTACCATAGGTGCTATCTACGCCCGACTCAACAATTCGTCGGGTGCGGCTGCATGCCGATCACAGCACGCCATCTGCTGCCGGGACTGGGGTTCTCGATGCCCGCGTAGACGCTTGCATGGCCGATGAGCAGCAGTAGGACAGCGGAGTACCCGCGCTCAGTCGGCCCGAGTGGTCGGCCGTACCTCATGGTGAGCTGTGCCCGACCGGTCATGTGGGGAGGGGCAGAACCTGGGTGGCCGCCGGGACCGCGAAGGGGTTGGGCACGGCTCCGAGGCCAGCGATCTCGGCGATGTTGGGCCGCAGCCCGTTGCCGACGACGGCAAGGGCGCAGAACAGCCCGCCCGCCCAGGCGACCAGCCGCCA
>JASLIH010000463.1 GCA_030152105.1 Actinomycetes bacterium | reverse complement strand
TCCGCGGAACGGGCCCTGAGAGGCTCATAGGGAGAGGTGACCCCCGTCTCGGGGGCGTTAGTCCAGGTAACCCCGGGTAGTCGATTTGCTGTCAACCCAGCCTTGATACTGGGGGCTGGGGCGGCGCTCCTCCGCGTAGGAGGGCCCGGGGGGCGTGCGGACTATATCGTAGGCGCCATGACCGCGCGCAGCCTGATCGGCGCCGAGATCCAGATCCTGGGCACCGGACAATCCGAGATGCCCACCGAGGAGATAGTGGATTTCGACTTCGGCGGGGCGGGTGACCTGCACCTGCCGTCGCAGCCCGGGTTCACGCCGGGCTGTCGGGTCATCATCATCTTCACCGGGCGCATGCCGAGCAGCGGGACGGGCAGCGGCGAGGACATCGTGTTCACGGTCCTGGACGGTGAGGACAACCAGGGCGTCATCGCGAATGTGGCGCCGGCCGAGGTCGACGACGGCAAGTGGGTCGGACCTCCCAAGCACCGGGCGCTCATGTACGGGCTCGGCATGCGGGCTGGTCGGCCATGGCTACGGTGCCAGGCCTGGGTGCCTAGTGAGGTGACCCCGGGGCACGGTCAGGCGATCGTGTTGGCCATCCCCGCGCACCTCTGACGGGGGCCGGAGCCTCACTCCCCCGAGTAGGAGGCCCCGGCCCGGGCAACCGTCACCTCTCGCTCCCCAGCGAGGGACGGCGAGCTAGTGCCAGGGGTACCAGGCAGCGAAGAGCATAGCGGTTCCGAGGACCAGCAGGATCACGAGACAGCCACTATCGGTCGGCCATCGCCCCACCCCACTAATGTTGCGTGTACGCAGCAGATCGATGGGTGGTCGCAACATGATGGTGCTCTGGCTGGCTGATGCGGCCCGCATGACCGGCTACCCCGTGATCGAACAGTCCGGCTGGAAGACCCGCGGACACGGCCAGATGGCCATGTGCGAGGGGGTGGTCGGGCATCACACCGCTACCCCGGCCTCGGCCAAGGGCGACTACCCCAGCCTGGCGGTGGTGCGGGACGGCCGACAGGGCCTGGCCGGACCGCTGTCGCACCTGGGGCTGGGTCGCAGCGGCACCGTCTACGTGATCGCCGCCGGGAACTGCTGGCACGCCGGGGCGAGCGCGCACGCCGGGTACAAGGACCTGAACAACAAGTACCTGGGCATCGAGGCCGAGGACGACGGCGACGGCAAGTGGACCGACCTGCAGAAGGACGCCTACCCCAAGCTGGTCGGCGCCCTGCTGCACGTGATGAAGCGCCCGGTCTCGCGCTACATCTCGCACCGGGGCTGCGCGCTGCCGGCCGGGCGCAAGCCGGACCCGGCCGGGATGACCGACGACTGGATGCGCACGATGGCCGCCAAGCACATGGCCACGCTGTCCGGCAAGCCGTCCACGCCCACGCCCACCCCGCCGGCCGACGCGTCCACCGACCTGCCCACCTTGAAAGTAGGCGACCGTAACGACAGCGTGATGGCGCTGCAGAAGTTCATGAAGCGGCGCTACCCGAGCTACACCCCGTTCGAGCCGACCGGCTTCTACGGCCCGGCCACGCAGGCCACCATGCGCGAGTACCAGAAGCGCAAGCTGGTCACCGGCCCCGACGCGGACGGGTCGATCGTCGGCCCCCGGACCAACCGAGAGCTGTGGGCCGATGGATACCGTGGAGCTTGAGCTGCTGCACCGGCTGGCCGAGTGCCACCGACCCCGGGTGAAGCCCTACCCGGACGGCCCACCGGGCTGGATGGTCACCCAGTGCCGGGCCTGCGACGGTTCGGTCTGGTTCATCGTGTCCGACGACCCCGAGGAGGGGCCGCGGGAGTGCGAGTTCTGGCGCGAGTACCGCAACCGGGTGCCGGCATGAAGGCGCTGATGCAGGTGCTCGCGGCGGTGCTGATGGCGCTCGCCCCGCTGGTCACCGGCGACCACCACCTGTCGGCCAGCGAGTGGATCAACCTGCTGCTGGTCGGGATGGGCGCGGCCACCGTCTACATCGCGGCCAACCTGCCCACCGGCCCGTGGCAGCTGACCAAGACGATCATGTCCGGGATTCAGGCCGGGGCCGTGGTGCTGGTGTCCGCCCTGTCCGACGGGGGGCTGAGCAGCACCGAGTGGTTCCAGTGCGGCATCGCCGTGCTGTCGGTGTGGGCGGTCTACCAGGTGCCCCCGCGCGGTGTCGTGCCCACCGTCGGGCGGCACCGGGTAGGCGCCGTGGACAAGCCTAGCCCGGAGGCGGCGGCGGAGGGCTGAGGACCTCGACGGTGGGGATCAGGATGGGCTCAGGCTCCGGCGGCGGATAGGCCCGGTCCAGCGCGTCAGCGATGCGGGTGACCTGCATCAGCATGTAGTCCTTGCGCTTGTTGTCCGCGTACTTGTCCTTCCACTCCTCGGAGTGGAGGGGGGCCTTACCGGGCATGTGCGCTCCTCATCCGGGGTGATCGTCGGGCTGCTTCGCCATCTTTCCCTTGCGGCGCCGGGAATGCCACGCGACGAGGGCGAAGGTGCACAGCACGACGCCCAGCCAGCTGGGCAGCATCAGCACCAGTACGCCGAGCACGGCCAGCAGGTACCAGACGTCGGCCGGGTACAGCTCGGTGATCGGCTCCATCAGATCAGCACCTCGGTGCGCTGCATCGCGGACCAGGCCTGCCGGACCTCGGTCATCGCATCCACCCGCATCCGGCCGGCGGAGAGCAGCGCGGCCGAGGCCTCACAGACCTCGCCGCGGGTCGAGCTGATATCGAGCAGGATGTGCGCCCGGCGGGACAGGTCGCGGGAGTCGTCGAGCAGCTCGATCGCGCGCTTGAGGTGGCCGTAGATGCAGGGGCAGGCGCCGTGCGGTGTCATTCGAGGTCTCCGTTGATCTCCCACGCCGGTGGCTTGTCGAGGTAGTCCGCGAGGGCGCGGAGCATCGTCGAGGTGTAGTTGCGGCCCAGGATGTCGGTGTTGCACATGTAGCAGAGCAGCCCCCGCCAGCAGTCCTTACAGCTCTTGTCGCGCGGGTGGTCGTGGGACTTTGCAAGCTTGCGGTCGTGGTCGATGTGCTTGATCTTCCGGCCGCACGGGCAGGTGCCGCCCTGGTGCTTCTTGATCTTCTCGAAGTTGGCCGGCGACATGGCGTGCCGGTCCATCCGGTTCTTGTTCTGCTGGCGCCGGCGGGCCAGGGTCAGCCGTGCCTCGATGTGCGACCAACACCGGGGCGCGCGGGGTCCCGACCGGGGATCGATCGGCCGGGGCACAGTCGGTCGTTCCCCGGTCGGGAGCTTCTTGCAGTCGATGCACTCAGGCACGCATGGATTATGCGGCCTTGATCTTGGGGGTTGATCTTCCACGGGGCAGCTCGGTGGTGATCCCGCCGAGCAGGTAGTGCCCGCCGTAGACCCCGGAGGCGTGGTGCGTGATACCGAAGGCCAGGCAC
>JASLIH010000368.1 GCA_030152105.1 Actinomycetes bacterium | reverse complement strand
TGGCGGGACTCGGCTCGAGCGGTGCGGCGCTCCTCGGCCCTGGTGGCTCTGGCCTGGCGGGACTCGGCACGGGCGGCCGCTCGTTCCTGAGTGCGGGCTGCCTTGGCCTGGCGGGCCTCCTCGCGGGCCGCCAGTCCGGCTCCCGCTCGGGCCGCCTTTGCCTGGCGGGCCTCCTCGGCGCGGGCCTGACGCTCCTCGCGGGCGATCCGGCGGGCCTCGGCCTGCGCGGCCTGGGCCTGGAGGGACTCCTCCCGTGCCGCCGTTCTCGCGTCGGCGCGGGCGGCCCGGCGCTCCTCCTCACGGGCCGTCTTGGCCTGGCGGGCCTGCTCGCGACGGGCTTCCGCGTCGGCGGCCTTGGCCCGCCGCGCTGCCTCGCGACTCGCGTCCGAGCGCTGCTTCCCGGGCGCCTGGCCCTTCCTGCTCCTGGCCGGCTGGCGAACCCCGGGGCTCGTCTTCCACCCGCGCAGCCGCTGGTAGGTGGCCTCGTCCATCCCGGGCGCGACCTGACCCGGGCCCACCACCGGGTCCAGCTCCTGGCCGCTCAGGCCGATGAGCCGGCCCGACTCCGCGACCGGCAGGCCCTGACCCTCCTCCTCGACGGCCGCCGCATCGACCGGCGGCTCGTCGTCCGCGGCCACCTCCGAGTCCGGCTCCGGGTCGGGCAGGAACTCCGGCTCGGGGCTCGGGTCCGGCTCGGGGCTCGGGTCCGGGTCCGCGACCCGACCCTGCCGCTCGACAACCTCCGGCACATCGTCGGTGACTGCCTCGTCGGTAACCGACGCCTCCGACGCGCCCGAGACGGCAGACCAGAGCTCGCCGATCTGGAGGGGGCGGTAGAGGACGGCGCGGGAAGGGCCAGGGGGGAGGGCCTCGGCGTGCTCGCCCTCCTGGAGGAGGACGACCACGCGACCCAGGAAGCGGCCGGCGAGGACGGCGAAGGTCCGGTCGTGGAGGGTCGGGGGCATGTCGACGATGACCACGTCGGCGTGGCGGATGACGCTGTCGAGGTCCTCGCTGTACCAGTCGAGCATGCGGACCCCGCCGGGGGCCTCGACCAGGGATCGGAGGGCGCCGGCGAGCATGTTGTCGCGGGACACCAGGACGACCCGGAGGGCGGGGCCCTCGGGGCCGGGGGCGGGCTGGCGGGCCCGAGCGCCAGGAACCGGGAGCGGGGTGGGGTCGGGGCCGTTAGAGCGGACCGGACGGCCGTGTCCCGGCTCGGGGCCGGACGAGGGTTGCTGGGAGGTCGAGGTGACGCGGTCCCCGAGGCGCCCGACCCACCCTTGACGGTCGCTCACCGGGCCGCTCCCGCGCCGTCGGGGACCCTGGTGGCCGAGACGACCAGGTTGTCGCGGTAGCTGCGGCTGGACCGGTCGAAGGAGCCGGCGCAGGTGATGAGGCGCAGCGCCGGAGTGGTGGTGGCGCCGTAGACGGCGTCGGGCGGCAGCGACTGCTTGGGGTAGCTGGCCAGCGAGTCGACCTTGAACCTGACGACCCGGCGGTCGGCCCTGACCACCCGGATCTGGTCGCCGGGGCGCAGGTCGCGCAGCCGGTAGAACACCGCCGGCCCGGTCCGGGAGTCGACGTGGCCGGCGATCACGGCCGGGCCGAGCTGGCCGGGCTGAGGGGCGCCGGTGAACCAGCCGGCGACCTGGAAGTCGCCGGGCACCTCCATGGTCCGGTCGGGGTTGAGGCCGAGCCGGACCAGGGACGAGGACACGCCGATGGCGGGGATCTCGACCCGCACCGGGGGCGACGGGGGCAGGCGCCGCCACGACCCCACCGGGAAGTTGATGACCTCGGTGGATCGGGTCGGGCCCAAGGCCGGCTGGGTGCTGGTGGCTCCGGCGACCGCGGAACGGCTGGCCGGGGGAGCCGCCTGCGACACGCGCTCCCCCGTCGGCCGGCCTCCGGCGCAGCCGGCCGCGCCGGCGACCACCAGACTCAGCACGACCACCCCTCGGCGGACCCTGTCTCCCCTGGTCATGACATCCCGGCAGTCTCTAGCGGCTCGACCGCCGCTGCTGCACGACGAACCCGGTGGCGGCGGCAAGGCCGCAGCCGATCAGTAGGAGCAGGGCGAACCGGCGCCCACCCGGGCTGGGGCTGGGGGCGGTCCCGCCGGCCCCGGTGGCGACCCCGCCGGCGGCGGACACCGCCGAGGCCGCGTCATTGATGTCGAGCAGCTCGACCTTCTCGCCGATGCCGCCCACCGCCACCAGCGACGAGATCGACCCGCTGGTCAGCTTGACGTTGTTCGACTTGGCCAGGACCTCGCCGGTGCCGGTCTTGTGGACCTCGAGGTCGGCCGAGCCCGCCGGGACCTCCTGGTAGTCGCTGGCCGAAGGGAACTTGGCGTTGGAGATGAGCACGTCGCCGCCGTCGACCAGGTCCACCGCGCTCTCACCAGGGATGGCCTGGATGAGCCGGACCTTGCTCTTGCTGTCGGCCGGGCGCGACAGGTCGTCGGTCAGCAGCGCCGCCTGGACGGAGGTGAGCTGGCCGAACACGGCGACGGTGTAGGCCTTGCCGGCCTCCAGCTCGACCGTGGCCGCGACCACCGGGGGCGAGTTCGCCGGCTCGCCGGCCTCGCGCACCTCGACCTTGAACTTCCCGGGCTTGACCTTGAGGTAGTCCGAGACGGTCTTGAACGGCACGCCCTTGAGCTGGAGCCGGCCGTTGACATAGACGACGTACACGTCGCCCTTGAGCAGGCCTGGGGCGAAGTGGGCCACCCGGACCAGCGACTGGTCGTTCGCCTGAGCGCCGACGGCGACCCCGGGCACGGTGAGCAGGGCCGCTGTCAAGGCGGCCAGGACGGCGGCGGCCAGTCGTCGGCGTTGCATTGCCCCTCCTCGTTCGTCGTTCGTCCGGGGGGACGCGAACGACGGCGAGTTGGTGCGCCCCCCGCGATCCCGCCACGCATGCCGTCACGAGCCGTTTCGACAGGCATTATCTTCCCTGACCTTTCGTGCGAGCGCCCCCAATTCTGCGTAGTTCGGATCAGAAGAGCAGGTGAACGGGGTAGTATTCGCTCGCGGATTTGTCTCGACCATTGGTCGTCTGGTCGTATACGAGCTGCTTACGGCTTTTGCGCGGCTCCTCCAGAGCGGACCAGCGGGCCCCGGGACGGCTAGGCTGACGCCATGACTGATGTTGTCCCGCCGGTCCGGCGCCGGCTGTCCGACGACGCGATCGAGCACCTCCACAGCCTGATGGCGGGCTGGCAGCTGATCGCCGACCTCGCCTTCGCCGACCTGCTGCTGTTCCTGGCCGTCGAGGGCAGCGAGAGCTTCCGTATCGTCGGCCAGCTGCGCCCCTACACCGCCCGCACGCTCTACCCGGCCGACCTCGTCGGCCAGGTGGTCGAGCCGACCTGGCACCCGTACGTCGAGCGGGCCTGGCGGGAGGGCCGGCGCCAGCGCTCGCTGGAGCCGATCCTGATCGACGCCGAGCCGGTCCGGGTCGAGACCGTGCCCGTCCGCCACCGGGGCGAGATCGTCGCCGTGCTCAGCGTCGAGTCACCCGAGACCCCGGCCCGCCCCACCGGGCGGCTGGAGGCGTCCTACCTGGGCGCGGCCGAGGCCCTGCTCGAGATGGTGACCAACGGCGCGTTCCCGTTCGTGGAGGCCACCGACCCGACAGCCTCGCCACGGGTCGGGGACGGCCTGGTCGTGCTCGACGCCAGCGGCCGGGTCGAGTTCGCCAGCCCAAACGCCACCTCGGCCTTCCGGCGCATGGGCACCAACGCCCTGCCGCTCGGCCAGCCGCTCCCCCACCGGGCGGCGATCCTGGTGGCCGAGGCGATGGCCGGCGGCCGCCCGGTCGAGTCCGAGATCGAAGCCGCCGGGGCCGTCACCGACATCCGGGTGGTCCCGCTGCTGCGGGGCGCCGGCCGCCGGGGGGCCCTGGTGCTGGTCCGGGAGGCGACCGAGCTGCGCCGGCGCGACCGGGTCATCTCCCGGCGCGAGGCGACCATCCGCGAGGTCCACCACCGGGTCAAGAACAACCTCCAGACGGTCGCCTCCCTGCTCCGGCTCCAGGCCCGCCGGCTCGGCGACCACCCGCAGGCGGTGGCCGCCCTTGAGGACTCGGTGCGCCGGATCACCTCGATCGCGCTGGTCCACGAGACCCTGACCGAGGAGTTCGAGGGCGCGGTCGACATGGCCGACGTGGCCCGCCGGATCGTCAAGATGCTGGCCGGCTCGCTCGCCCGCGAGGACGCCCACATCGAGCTCCACACGGCGTCGGTGCGGGTGGACGCGGCCGTGGCCACGCCGCTGGCGGTGGTGCTGAACGAGCTGGTCCAGAACGCGGTCGAGCACGGTCTGGGCGACGGGCGCGGGACAGTCACAGTCCAGCTGCGCGGCGGCGAGGACGAGCCGGTCGTGCTGGAGGTCCACGACGACGGCGAGGGGCACACGCTGGCCCGACCCGGGACCGAGCTCGGGCCCCCTGAGGGGGGCGGGCTCGGCCTGCGGCTGGTCAGGGCGCTGGTCGAGGAGGAGCTGAGCGGCCAGTTCACCTTGTCCCACCCGGCCGGCCGGGGCAGCAT
Source organism: Actinomycetes bacterium (assembly GCA_030152105.1). The sequence goes on along the minus strand of JASLIH010000368.1, from coordinate 2,769 downwards.
CGCCACCGCTGTCGTCCCGCCCGTCGAACGGGAGGCCTGAGCCGCCATGACCCGTACCCAGGTGCTGATCGCCTCGCCGCTGGAGGCCGAGCTGGCGGCCCGGATCCAGGCCGCCGACCCGCGGGCCGAGGTGCTGTTCGAGCCCGACCTGCTCCCGCCGGCCCGCTACCCGGGGGACCACCGTGGCGACCCGTCCTTTGCCCGGGACGCCGAGGGCGAGGCCCGCTGGCGGGCCCTGCTGGACCGGGCCGAGGTGCTGTTCGGCGTCCCCGAGGACTCCACCGAGGGCCTGGCCGAGGTGGTCAACGGGCTGCCTCGGCTGCGCTGGGTCCATGCCACCAGCGCCGGGGCGGGCGAGCAGGTGGGCAAGGCCGGGCTGACGCCCGACGCCCTGGAGCGGGTCGTCATCACCACCTCCAGCGGCGTCCACGCGGTGCCCCTGGCCGAGTTCGCGATCCTCGGGCTGCTGGCCGTGGCCAAGGAGCTGCCCCGACTGATCGAGGACCAGCGGGCCAGGGCCTGGCCCGAGGTCCGCCGGCCGGTCCGGGAGCTGTCCGGCCAGACCCTGTTCCTGCTCGGGCTGGGCGATATCGGGCGTGAGGTGGCCCGGCTGGGCAAGGCGCTGGGCATGCGCACGGTCGGGTTCCGGCGCACCGAGGGCCCGCCCCCTGAGTGGGTCGACGAGGTCCACGGCCCCCGGCGCCTGGCCGAGCTGGCGGGCCAGGCCGACGCCATGGTGGTGAGCCTGCCCATGACCGAGCAGACGGCCGGGCTGGTCGACCGGGCGACGATCGAGCGTCTCCCGGCGAGCTGCATCTTCGTCAACATCGGGCGGGGCGGGGTGGTCGACGAGCCGGCCCTGATCGACGCCCTCCGCGACCGGCGCATCGCCGGCGCGGTCCTGGACGTGTTCGCCACCGAGCCCCTGCCCGCCGACTCGCCCCTGTGGACGCTGCCCAACGTGCTCGTCACCCCGCACGCGGCCGCCCTCTCGGCCAGGGAGAACGAGCGCATCGCCGAGCTGTTCGCCGACAACCTGCGCCGCTACCTGGACGGCCGGCCCCTGCGCAACGTGGTCGAGCCAGGGGTCTACTACTAGCCGCCGGGGAGGGACCGGGACTGGATCAGGCCTCCGGCTCGGCGCCGCCGGGGACGTACTTGGCGGCAAACCGCAGCAGCGTCTCCATCTGGCGGATGCGCTCGTTGACGACCAGGGCGCCGTGGCCGGCGTCGAAGCGGTCGAGCTCGAACGGCCGGCCCAGCTCGGTCAGGCGCGCGGCGTAGTTGAGCACCTGCTGGAGCGGGCAGCGGGTGTCGTTGTCGCCCACCATCAGCAGCACCGGGGTAGCGACCCGGTCGACATAGGTGATGGGCGACCGCTCGACGTACAGGTCGTGCTTGTCCTCGGGGCCGCCGCCGAACAGGCTGCGGTCGAAGGCCTGCAGGGCCTCGGACTCATCGGCGTAGGCCGACAGGTAGTCGGCCACCGGGACCACGGCCATGGCCGCTCGCCAGCCTTGGGGGACGGTCCCGATCGCCTGCAGGGTCACGTACCCGCCCCATGAGGCGCCGCTGATCACCACCTGGTCGGGGTCGGCCAGGCCACGGGCGACCAGGTCGTCGCGGCCGGCGACGACGTCCTCGATCTCGGGGCGGCCGGGGTCGCCCTCGAGCACGTCCTGCCAGGCCTTGCCGTAGCCGGTGGAGCCGCGGTAGTTGACGAGGCCGACCGCGTAGCCGTGGTCGACGAACGCCTGGACCTCCGGGTCCCAGCTGTCGGCGTCGTGGTGATGGGGGCCGCCGTGGACGATCAGCACCGTCGGGTGCGGCCCCGCCCCCGAGGGCACGGCCAGGAACCCGTGGACCTGGTCCCCCTGGGGGTTGGGGAAGGTCCAGCTCTCGTAGGCGACTCCGGAGGGGGCGCGCGGCCCGGGCGGGCGCAGGACGGCCTCCTCGGTTCCGACGGCCCGGACCTCGGGGGCGGCCGCGCCCGAGGACAGCCGGTACCAGACGGTCCCGTCGGGCCGCACCCCGGCCCGCTGGATCGACCCGGCCGGGTGGTCGAGCCGCTCAAGGGCGCCGCTGCGCAGGTCGAGGCGGTAGAGCTCGTTGCGGCCCATGTAGGTGTGGACGACCAGCAGCGAGGCGGCGTCCGGCCACCAGTCGGCCACGTCGACCTCGCCGGGCAGCTCCAGCTCGAGGTCGACCCGTTCGGTGGCCACCGGGTCCCAGATGGCCGGCCGCAGCCGCCCGGTCCGGTCGCCGAGCACGACCAGGCGCCCGTCCCCGGCCACCGGCGAGAACCCGGCCGAGGCCACGAACAGGGCCAGGCCCTCGCCGTCCCACAGGTCGGCAACCGCGGTCATGCCCTCCAGCTCGAAGGCGCGCAGGGCCGGGTGCAGGTTGTCGCCGTGCTCGGCGTGGTGGACGACCAGCAGGCGGCCGTCGCGGCTCAGGCCGCCGACGTCGACCATCTCCTGGTGGCGGTACAGCTCCTCACTGGCGCCGCCGATCTCGCCGACCCGGACCGAGAAGCCGTCCCGGCTGGCGAGCCCGACCGCCACCCGGCCCTTGGGCCCGAGGGCGAGCCCGGCGCTCCAGGCCGGCTCGGCATCGGCCACCAGGGGGGTCGCCTCGCCGCCGTCGAACGGCTGCTGGAGCCAGCGGCCGACCTCGTCGCCCTTGGAGTCCTCGAACCAGACGACACGTTCGCCGTCGGGGGTGAGCCCGGCGGCGACAACCCCCGTCGGGTGGTCCGACACCTGCCGG
>JASLIH010000313.1 GCA_030152105.1 Actinomycetes bacterium | reverse complement strand
ATCCGGCGGAGGTTGGCGAAGTCGGTGCTGTCGGGATGGCCGTACATGGTGGTGAAGCCGTCGCGCATGCAGGTCTTGCCGCTCCGGCGGTGGTCGAGCCCGAAGATGTGGCCCAGCTCGTGGCAGGCGGTCTTGCGGCGGGCGGAGGCGTTGGTCAGATAGCGGGTGTTCAGGTGCAGGCTGCCGTACCAGGCGAGGTTGGTCTTCGGGTCGTAATTCGGGGTGGCCCAGCCGGCCTGATTCCGGGTCGAGCGCACCGCACCGGCCCGGCGGGGCGGCCAGTTGGCTGGGGGCGGCCTAGGCACAGCTGCCGAGGAGGAACCGGACCAAGCCGCATGCACCGTCGGCAACCGCCGCCGCATCCGGGCCCTCGAGGGGTGGTCCGCGGGTGCCCTTGACCTAGGTAGGAACGCCTGCGGGAACCGTCAGCGGCCCGAATGGCTTCCCCCTGCCACCGCCGGTGGATACGCTCCGCGTGACGCCCAGGGGGGGTCGACGAGGAGGGTAGACGCGATGGCGCTCCGGCTCTGGGAGCTGCACGGCGACGGCAGGACGGTCACCCCGGGAGCGGTTGTCCGGCCCGAGGAGCGGCTGTCGTGGGGACGGACCGCCGGGATCGGGATGCAGCACGTGGTGGCGAGCCGCCGGTGGCCGACCCGCCGGGCGGTGGCGGGCGAGGGGCCGGGGACGAGCCCGGCGACCGGCCGGCTCGGGAGCCGTGACGGCCTCCCGGGTTGAGGTCCGCAGGGGCACCTATCACGACTCGGTGACCCTGATGCAGGTGTCCCGGCAGGCCGAGGAGCTGCCCGGGGTCGAGGCGGCGGCGGCCGTGGCCGCCACCCCGGTCAACCTCGAGCTGCTGGCCAGGCAGGGGTTCGCCGTCGACCCGGCCGGGCTCGGGCCGAGCGACCTGGTGCTGTGTGTCCGGGCGGCCGACGACGCGGCCGCCGACCAGGCCATGGTGCAGGTCGACACGCTGTTGGCCGGCGCCGGGCGAGTGGGCGCGGGCGGTGGGTCGGGCGCTGGCCCCGACGGCGGCCCAGCTGCCGCGCCGAGGTCGCTGCGGGCCGCGACCCGGCGCGACCCCGACCTGAACCTGGCCGTGCTGTCGGTCCCCGGGCGGCACCTCCACTACGAGATCGCCGAGGCCCTCCAGGCCGGGCTGCACGTGTTCTGCTTCTCCGACGGGCTCGACCCGGCCACCGAGGCCGCCTGCAAGAAGGTCGCGGCCGAACGCGGCCTGCTGCTCATGGGCCCCGACTGCGGCACCGCCATCCTCGACGGCGTCGGCCTCGGGTTCGCCAACGCCGTCCGCCGCGGCCCGGTCGGGGTCGTCGGCGCCTCCGGCACCGGCATCCAGGAGGTCACCTGCCTGCTCGACGCGGCCGGGATCGGCATCTCCCACGCCATCGGGGTCGGCGGCCGCGACCTCTCCCCCGAGGTCGGCGGCATCATGACCCTCCGCGCCCTCGACCTCCTGGCCGCCGACGACGCCACCGAGCGCCTGGTCGTCATCTCCAAGCCCCCCGACCCGCAGGTGGCCCGCCGGGTCGCCGACGCCGCCGCCACCACCGGCAAGCCGGTGATCCTGGCCTTCCCCGCCATGACCGACCCGCCGCCCCTGCCGCCCGGGGTGGGGTTCGCGGGTTCCCTGGAGGCCGCGGCCGCCTGGGCGACCGGGATCCCGGGGGTCGGGAGCACGACGGAGCCCGATCTCCCGGCCGACCCGCCGGCTGTCACCCCGGGGGCGATCAGGGGGCTGTTCAGTGGGGGGACCCTGTGCTATGAGGCGATGGCGGTGGTGGCCGGGGTGGTGGGGCGGGTCGCGTCCAACATCCCACTGCGGCCCGAGTGGCGGCTCGCCGACCCGAACCGGAGCGAGGGGCACACCTTCGTGGACTTCGGCGACGACGCCATGACCGAGGGCCGGGCCCATCCGATGATCGACCCAGGCCTGCGCAACGAACGGTTCCGCCGGGAGGCCGCCGACCCCGAGACCGGAGTGGTGCTGCTGGACGTGGTCCTCGGCTTCGGCGCCCACCCCGACCCGGCCGGCGAGCTGGCGCCCCTGGTCGAGCGGGCCCTGGCCGACCGCCCGGGCGGGCTGTCGGTGGTGGTCTCGCTGTGCGGTGCCGCCGGCGACCCCCAGGGCCTGGACGGCCAGGCGGCCACCCTGCGCGAGGCCGGCGCCCTGGTCACCCGATCGAGCGCCCAGGCGGCCCGCCTCGCCCTGGCCGCCGCCGGCCGCACCGGCGTGGCCGGCACGGACACCGCCACAGCGCAGCGCAAACCGCTGCCAGGCGGGCTGGAGACCATGTCATTTCGGCCTGGCCCTGGACCGGGCGGTCCCGGCGCGGGGCTGCGCCGCCCCGGCCGGACCCGTCCGGACCTTCCGGGCAGCCAGAGCGGAGAGCGGGGATGAGCGGCCTGCTGGGACAGCCGCTCAAGGTGGTCAACGCCGGCGTGGAGTTGTTCGCCGCGGAGCTGGAACGCCAGCAGGCCGAGGTGGCGAGGGTCGAGTGGCGACCCCCGGCGGACGGGGCCGAGGGGGCGTTGGAACGCCTGGGCGCCCGGGCGGGCGAGATCGCCGACGCCAACGACCGGGCGGTGGCGGCCATGCAGGCGGCCGAGCCGCGGGTCGTGGGGATCGGGCGGGCCGGGGACCTGCTACCCGGCCTGGACGAACGGACCCTGTTGCACGCCGGCCCGCCGATCGACTGGGCCGAGATGTGCGGACCGCTGCGGGGCGCGATCATCGGCGCGGCCATCTATGAGGGCATCGCCGCCGACCCGGCGGAGGCGGTGCGGCTGGCCGAGCAGGGCGGGCTGCGCTTTGGTCCCTGCCACGAGCGCGGTGCCGTCGGACCCATGGCCGGGGTGGTCAGCGCCTCCATGCCGGTGTGGGTGGTCGAGAACGGCGCCTCGGGCAACCGCGCGTTCTGCACCCTCAACGAGGGCCTCGGCAAGGTGCTCCGCTACGGCGCCTACGACACCCAGGTGCTGGACCGGCTGGCCTGGATGCGGGACGTCCTCGCCCGGGTCCTGACCGCCGCGCTGGAACGGCTGCCCGAGCCGCTGGACCTCCGGGCCCTGATCGCCCAGGCGCTGCAGATGGGCGACGAGGGCCATAACCGCAACCGGGCCGGCACCTCGCTACTGCTGCGGACGCTCCTGCCGGCCCTGCTGACCATCGAGGAGCCGACCGCCGAGGTGGTCGCCGCGGCCGAGTTCATCTCCGGCAACGACCACTTCTTCCTCAACCTGGCCATGGCCGCCGGCAAGGCCACCGCCGACGCGGCCGCCGGGACGGCCGGCTCATCGATCGTGACCGCCATGGCCCGCAACGGCACCGAGTTCGGGGTCCGCCTGGCCGGGACCGGCGACCGCTGGTTCACCGGACCGGCCGGTGTGGTCGACGGCCTGTATCTGCCCGGGTTCGGTCCCGAGGACGCCAACCGCGACATCGGCGACTCGACCATCACCGAGACGATCGGCATCGGCGGGATGGCCATGGCCGCCGCCCCGGCGATCGTCCGCTTCGTCGGCGGCAGCCCCTCCGATGCGGTCGCGGCCACCCTGGCCATGTACGACATCACCTGGGCCGAGAGCGCCTCCTACCAGCTTCCCACGCTGGGCTTCCGCGGCACCCCGCTCGGCATCGACGCCCGCGAGGTCGTCCACACCGGCGTCCTCCCCACCGTCAACACCGGCATCGCCCACAAGGACCCCGGCGTCGGCCAGGTCGGCGCCGGCCTCGTCGAACCGCCCATGGAGGCGTTCGTGGCCGCCACCCGGGCCCTGGCCGACACCGGCTGAGCGGGCTCCACGTGGTCACCCTCCCCGCCCACCTGGTCGCCACGCCGGTCCTGGAACGCCTCACGCCCGGCCCCCATGACGGCGTGGTCCTCGGCGCCGGGGCCACCGCCGCCTGGGTCGACCTGGACGGGTTCGTGATCGCCATCACCACCCGCGAGGTGCCCCTCCTGCCCAACGCCATCGCGCTTTCCGCCGGGTCGGGCGCCCTGGTGGGGGCCGACGCCAGTGCGGGTGTGGGTAGGGCCGCCCGGCTGGCCCCTGGCCGGGTGGGGCTGGGTTCCGTCCAGGTCACCTGGGACCCTGCCGCCCCCCCAGGCTGGGACCCGACGGTCCCCGTTCCTTCAGGCGCCACGCGGCAGGCGGTCGGCGCCCGCGGGGCGGCGCTTCTCCGTGCCCTCGGGGCCGAGGGGGCTGCGGACGACCACCAGCACACCCCTTCCCTGGTTCGGGAGCTGGGCCGGATCGGGCTGGCCACCGCGGCCGACCCGGAGGGGGCGGCCGGGCTGGCGTGGCTGTTCCGGGGGATTCGGGAGCGCGACCCGGAGCCCGCCGCCGCGGGCGCCCGCGAGCTGCTGGGGCGTGGGCCAGGGCTGACCCCAGAGGGCGACGACCTGCTGGCCGCGGTCGCCGGGACCGTGGCGGTCCTGGGCCCGGCGACAGGGATGGGCCGGTCGTTCCTGCACAGCTTTCTGGCCGCCCTCGTCGACCCGGCGCCAGAGCGGACGACCGCCCTGTCGGCGACGCTGCTCGAGCTGGCCGCCCATGGTCTCCTGGCCGAGCCGGCCGGGCGACTGCTCGACCTGAGCCCCGCCGGCGAGCGGGCCTGGCCGGCGGCCCTGGCGCGGCTACGGCGGCTGGGCCACGGCAGCGGCCGGGCCTACGCGATTGGGATCGCCGCCGCCTGCCTGCTCGGTGGGGCCGCCGGCGATCGGGCCGTCCCTGACCGAGGTTGATAGGCAAGTCGCTACTTGCATATACTGCGGGCGTGACCGACGTGTATCGGGCGCTCGCCGACCCGACGAGGAGAGCGATCCTCGACGAGCTCAGCGACCGGGACGGGCAGACCCTCTTCGAGATCTGCTCCCGGCTCGCGGTCAAGCACGGACTGAGCTCGTCGCGACAGGCGATCTCTCAGCACCTCGACGTCCTGGAGTCGGCGGGCCTGGTGAGGACGAGGAGGCAGGGCCGATACAAGTTCCACCATCTCGACACCAAGCCGCTCGAGACGATCGTCGAGCGCTGGCGACCAACCCGCGGAAGGGAAGGGACATGAGGATCTACGTGACGTCGGTGCTGGTGGACGACCAGGAGAAGGCGCTGCGGTTCTACACCGACGCGCTCGGGTTCGTGAAGAAGACCGACATTCCCGTCGGAGAGCATCGCTGGCTCACCGTCGTTGCTCCCGATGCTCCCGACGGCCCCGAGCTGCTCCTGGAGCCTGACGCCCACCCGGCCGCCAAGCCCTTCAAGGCGGCACTGGCGGCCGACGGGATCCCGGTCGCCTCGTTCGCCGTGGACGACGTCCATGCCGAGTTCCAGCGGCTCCGCGGCCTCGGCGTCCAGTTCACGCAGGAACCGCTCGAGATGGGGGCCGTGACGACGGCGGTGCTCGACGACACCTGCGGCAACCTGATCCAGATCGCCAAGGCGTAGCCGCGCCAGCGGCCACGTCGGCCCTCGGTTCGGCTACGCTCCCCACCTGGACGCCTGGACGCAGTCCAGCCGGCACCGGCGGGCCTGGGCGTGCGGTGACCAGTCGGAAGGGAGACGTGCTGTGGGGCTCGAGTCGATGCGGGTGCTTGACCTGTCGCAGGACTTCAGCATGCACACGCCGGCGTTCGCGAGCTATGACGGACCCTCGATCAAGTGGGTCAAGCGGCTGGCGTTCGACAAGGTGGGCGGCCAGGAGATCACCTCGACCCTGCACGTGGGCACGCACCTGGACGGGCCGGTGCACTTCTGGTCGGCGGGCAGGACCATCGGGGAGCTGCCGCTGCCCTGGCTGGTCGGGTCGGCGGTGGTGGTGGACCTGGAGCGGATGGGGATTGGCGACTACCAGCTGTACGGGCCCGAGCATTTCGAGCGCTGGGAGCGGGAGACCGGCCTTCGGGTCGAGCGCGACGACATCCTGATCATCCACACCGGCTACCACCGCTTCTACAACGAGAACTGGGTCGACCGCAGCCAGGTGGACGAGACCCGCTACTTCGTCCGCCACCCCGGGCCGACCCGGGAGTTCGCCGAGTGGGTGCTGGCCCGGGGGGTGCGCTGGCTGGCCGTCGACGCCGGCAGCGCCGACCACCCGATGAACACCGTCATCCGCAAGATCCGGCCCGACGAGGCCGAGGACGCCGAGGCCGCGCTCGGCCGCCCCCTGGACGAGCTGTTCCCCAAGGGGGATCTTCAGATCATGCACACCCTGCTGTTCCCCCACGACGTCATCCACATCGAGAACTTGGGCGGCCAGATCGACGAGGTGCTCGACCGGCGCATCCAGTTCGGCTGCTTCCCCTGGAAGTTCGTCGGCGGGGAGGCGGCGTTCTGTCGCGCGGTCGCCTTCCTGGAGGAGTGAGGACATGACCCAGGCCCCCCACGCGATCCGTTTCACCTACCTGTCCCAGGAGGACCTGCTCGAGGCCGGCTGCCTCGACTTCCGGCTGGCCATCGGGGCGGCCGAGTCGGCGCTGCTGGCCCACCGCAACGGCGACGTGATGTTCCCCGAGAAGATCGTCCAGATCTTCAACCAGGAGACCCAGGAGCGGATCAACTGCCTCCCGGCGACCCTCCTGCCGGAGAAGGTCTGCGGCATGAAATGGGTGTCGGTCTTCCCGCCCAACGTGCCCAGGTTCGGCCTCCAGAACCTGACCGCGTTGTTCATCCTCTCCGAGATCGAGAAAGGGTTCCCGATCGCGGTGCTCGAGGGGACGCTCGCCTCCAACATCCGGGTCGGGGCCATGGGGGCGCTCGCGGCCAAGCACTTCGCGCCCACCGACGCCCGGGTGATCGGCTTCATCGGCAGCGGCGAGCAGGCAAAGATGCACCTGCTGGCCATGAAGACGGCCTGCCCCACGCTGGCCGAGTGCCGGGTCTCGGCCAAGACGGCCGAGGAGGGCCAGGAGTTCGTCCGCGAGCTCGCCCCCCTGGTCCCCGACATGGAGCTGGTGGCGACCGGCACCGACGGCGCCAAGGCCATGGAGGGGGCCGACATCCTGGTCACCGCGACCAGCGCCCAGGCGCCGTTGCTCAAGGCCAGCTGGATGAAGCCCGGGTCCTTCTACAGCCACGTCGGCGGCTGGGAGGACGAGTACGCGGTGGCCAGCCAGTGCCAGAAGATCGTGTGCGACGACTGGGAGACGGTGAAGCACCGCACCCAGACCCTGAGCCGGATGTACAAGGACGGCGAGCTCACCGACGCCGACATCCACGGGAACCTGGACGAGGTCGTGGCCGGCGTGAAGCCGGGCCGGGAGGCCGACGACGAGCGCGTCTACTTCAACGCCGTCGGGCTGGCGTTCGTCGACGTGGCCATCGCCCTGGCCATGTACCGGCGGGCCGTCGAGGCGGGCAAGGGCCGCGAGCTCACCATGCAGGAGACGATGATCTTCGACCATCCCAACATGGCCGAGTACGTCCGCTGGTGAGGTCGGCCGGGGTGGCGGCGGGTTGCCGCGCGGTCGCCTTCCTTCGAGGGTGGGCAGACCGCGCGGCAGCCGCCAGGCGGGCGTGAGGGGGGGCTAGCCGCCCGCCGTGCCGGTGAAGTAGGTCTGGGCCCTGGTCCAGGCGTTCTGGCCCACTGACGCGCCCAGGTTGCGGCCGTCGAGGTCGGCGTCGGGGAAATGGATGCCGCCCTGGCGGCGGGAGTTACCGGCCTCGTCCCTGGCCATGGTGAAGGTCGGCCAGAGGAGCACCGTCGGGAGCAACGGGGTCGCGCCCGGCTCGATGAACGAGGTGCCCGGGCGGACCGTCACCCTGGCCCCGAACAGGTCGCTGCCGGTGAAGCTCTGGAGAACCCTGGCCCCGGCGCCGCTGAAGGTGGAGTGCCCGGACACGTACTCGGGGAACGGCGGGGTCGGGAAGGTGGTCGCCTGGTAGGGATGCCACGTCTCGCCTCGGATGAGCCGCGTGCCCTTGTACGGGCCGGCCCAGGCGAGCACCAGCTTGCCCTTCATGCGGGTCCGGACCGCGGTGATCGGCCGCACGTAGTCCCAGCGGCGCTTGGCGTTCCAGGCGGCGATGCTGGCGTCCAGCTCGGCGTTGGCGAGGGCGAAGGTCAGCTTGACGCTCTGGTCGAGGGTGTAGCCCCTGGCCCTGGCGGCGGCCCCGCCGAACAGCAGCCAGTGCCCCGGTGGCGTCTCGCTGGCCGGCCCGTCGGCCCAGTACTCGGCCCGGACCTTGGAGAGGTCGGTGAGGGTCGCGCTCTGCAGGAGGGTGTCGGTGACCTCCTCGTCCAACTGCAGCAGCGTCCGCTGGGTCGGGCCGGGCGGCAGGAACTCGTTGGGCGAGGTCAGCGCGAACGGGGTCACGTTGCCCCACTGCGGCGTCAGGTACTTCTGGACGACGGTGTTGCCGCTGGCGTCGACAAAGCGCAGTGGCTGCCAGCGGAACGGGTCGTTCACCTGGTCGGGGGTGTTGACCGGGACGTAGCCGGTGGTGTCGGCGTAGCCGCCGGCCTGGTTGGATCCGTCGGTGGCCCGGAAGGCGAGCACGGCCGCGGCGGCCTGGTTGCCGACCCCGGTCGGCGACGCCGGGTCGGTCGAGGCGTCGTCGGGGTCGTACCCCATTGCCGACAGCAGCCCCCGGAAGTCGGCCGAGCGGGCCGGG
>JASLIH010000264.1 GCA_030152105.1 Actinomycetes bacterium | reverse complement strand
CCCCGAGGTGCTGGTCCGCCCGACCAAGGGCCAGATCGATGACCTCATCCACGAGGTCCGCTCCCGGGTCGAGCGCGACCAGCGGGTCCTGGTCACGACCCTGACCAAGAAGATGGCCGAGGACCTGACCGACTACCTGCTCGAGATGGGCCTGCGCGTCCGCTACCTGCACTCGGAGATCGACACCGTGCAGCGCATCGAGATCCTGCGCGACCTGCGCCTGGGCGAGTTCGACACCCTGGTCGGGATCAACCTGCTGCGTGAGGGCCTCGACCTGCCCGAGGTGACCCTGGTGGCCATCCTGGACGCCGACAAGGAGGGCTTCCTGCGCTCGGAGACCTCCCTGGTCCAGACCATCGGCCGGGCCGCCCGCAACGTCGACGGCCAGGTGATCATGTACGCCGACCAGGTGACCCCGTCGATGCGGCGGGCCATCGAGGAGACCAACCGCCGCCGCAAGCTCCAGCTCGACTTCAACGCGGCCAACGGGATCGACCCCCAGACCATCCGCAAGCGGGTCACCGACATCATCCAGTCCCTGCGCGGCGAGGAGGAGGGCACGGCCATCGGCGGGAGAGCCCGCAAGGGCCGCGCCCCCACCCCGGCCCGGGGCCGGGCCGGCCGCCGTGGCGGCGAGCCGGCCGTGTCGGGCATGCCCCGGGCCGACCTGGAACGGCTGATCGCCTCCCTCGAGGAGGAGATGCACGAGGCCGCCAAGGAGCTCCGCTTCGAGTACGCCGCCCGCATCCGCGACGAGGTCGGCGACCTCCGCCGCGAGCTCCGGGCCATGGCCGACGCGGGCGTGGGCTAGACTGCCCGCTCGTCGCGGACGGATGGAGGTCTCGTGCGCCGCTGGGTGATCGTGGCCGTGGTGGCCGTGGTCGTGCTGGCCGGGGCCGGGGTCGGGGCGTGGTGGCTGCTGCGGCCCACGGCGAAGCCGGAGCCGGTGGCGGCCGCCTACCTGGAGGCGTGGGGGCGCAAGGACTGGGCGGCCATGCAGGCGATGGTGGCCGCGCCGCCGGCCGACTTCGCCAAGCGCCACACCGACATGCTCGACGCGCTGCGGGTCACCGGGGCCAGCTTCGCCCCTGGGCCGGCGACCGTCACCGACGACCGGGCCGAGCTGCCGTTCCAGGCCAGGCTGCGGCTGCGGGCGCTGGGGGCGTGGCCCTACCAGGGCGTGCTCCGGCTGGTCCGGCGCGACGACCGCTGGCTGGTCGACTGGTCGCCGGCCACCCTGCACCCGGACCTGGCCGAGGGCCTGCGGTTCCAGCGGACCCGGACCTGGCCCGAGCGGGCGCCGATCCTGGCCGCCGACGGGTCCGAGCTGGCCGGGCCGGGGCCGGTGGTCACGGTCAGCATCGTCGGCGAGCGGGTCAAGGACCCGGCCGAGGTGACCAGGGCCCTGGTCACCCACGTCGAGGTCCCCCGCGAGGCCGCCCGGCGAGCCCTGGCCGACGCCGAGCGCCGCCCCAACCAGGCGGTCCCGGTGGCCACCATGCCCGAGGCCGACTACCAGGCCGTCAGGGACGCGATCTACCCGGTGCCCGGGCTGTCGTTCGAGGCCGGGGCCGGGCGGGAGTACAACGGCCCGGCCTCGACCCGGACGCTGCTCGGCTCGGTCGGGCCGGTGACCGCCGACGACCTCAAGAAGCTGGGCGCCAGCTACCAGACGGGCGACCACGTCGGCCACGGCAACGGCCTCGAGGCGGCCTTCGAGCGTCAGCTCGCCGGCACCCCGTCGGGCGAGGTCCGCCTGGCCGGCAAGGACGGCAATGCCGGCAAGGTCCTGTACCGCTTCGCCGGCAAGGACGGCGAGGCCGTCAAGACGACCCTCGACCCGCGGGCCCAGGAGGCGGCCGAGGCCGCCCTGGACACCCTCAAGAAGCCGGCCGCCCTGGTCGCGCTGCAGCCGTCCACCGGCGAGCTGCTGGCCGTGGTCAACCACCCGTTCGACGGCTACAACCGGGCCCTGCTCGGCCGCTACCCGCCCGGGTCGACCTTCAAGGTGGTCACCGCCGGGGCGCTGCTCGCGAGCGGGCTGCGCCCCACCGACCCGGTTGGCTGCCCCAAGGAGGCCAAGGTCGGCGGCCGCACCTTCGGCAACTTCGAGGACGAGGTGCTGGGCCAGATCCCGTTCTCCAGCGCCTTCGCCCATTCCTGCAACACCGCCTTCGTGCAGCAGGCGGCCAAACGGCTGGACGGCGACGAGCTGGTGGCGGCCGCGGCCCAGTTCGGCTTCGGGATCGACCCGTCCCCCGGCATCCCCGCGGTGACCAGCCAGGTCCCGGCCCCATCGGACCAGGCCGACCTGGCCGCCGAAGCCTTCGGCCAGGGCCGCGTCACCGCCAGCCCCCTCCAGATGGCCCTGGTCGCCGCCACCGTCGCCGAAGGCCGCTGGCACCACCCCCACCTCGTCCCTGCAGCCGATGGCGGCAGCCCAGAGTCCCCCGACCCGTTGGACGCCAAGGTGGCGGGCACCCTGCGGACGCTGATGCGGCAGGTGGTCACCGAGGGCACGGCCGCCCCGGCGGGGCTTCCCGGCAAGGTCGCGGGCAAGACGGGCACGGCCGAGTTCGGCACCGGCGACCCGCTGCCCACCCACGCCTGGTTCATCGGCTTCCGGGGCGACCTGGCCTTCGCGGTGGTGGTCGAGGACGGCGGCGTCGGTGGCCGGGTCGCCGCCCCCGCCGCCGCCCGGTTCCTCCGCGGGCTCTAGGCGCGACAACCGTTCCGTAACGGTCCCGGGACGGAGCCGGCCTACCCTCTTCCTGGAGACGGCCAACGAGCTGACGAGGAGATGGCGGTGCGGAGGCGCTCGACCCGGGTGGCCTGGGCGATGCTGGCCGCATGGTTGGCCAGCGTGGCCGCCCTGGTCGTG
>JASLIH010000246.1 GCA_030152105.1 Actinomycetes bacterium | reverse complement strand
CCCGGACCCTGGCCAGCCCGTCGAGCGCGCCGGCCGGCTCGACGCACCAGTCGGTGACCCCGACCAGCCGCTCCCCCACCCCGGTCACGACCAGCCACTCGGTCAGCGAAGGCACCAGGCTGACCACCCGCTCGACCCGGTCGGGCAGCTCGACCGGGGCGCCGCGGGCGTCGACGACCTGGCGCACCGTCAGCCGGTTCGGAGGGTGCGGAAGTCGCCCTCTTCGTAGCGGGCGAGCACGAACACCAGGTCGGCCAGGCGGTTGAGGTAGCGGACGACCACGCCGTCGGTCAGCATCCCGGCCCGGTCCAGGGCCACCGTCTGGCGCTCGGCCCGGCGGATCACGGTACGGGCGTAGTCGAGGAAGGCCGAGCCGCGCGACTCGCCAGGGACGATGAACTCCTCGGGCATGTGGGTCCGGCCCACGTACTCGTCGATGGCCCGCTCGAGCCCGTCGACCATCTCGGCGGTCACCTTGGTCTGGCCCGGGGTCAGCTTGTGGCTGTTCTCGGTGGCCGTGGCCAGCTCGGCCCCGGCCACGAACAGCTCCCGCTGGAGGCGCAGGACCAGGTCGGCGAGGATGCTGTCGGCGATGAACACCCTGGCCATGCCGAGGGCGGCCACCGCCTCGTCGGTGGTGCCGTAGGTCTCGGTGCGCTGGTCGCTCTTGTCGACCCGGCCGCCGTAGAGCAGCCCGGTGGTGCCGTCGTCGCCCCTGCGGGTGTAGATCCTCACGGGCCCTCCTCCCCGTCCTGGGCCGAGCGCAGCTCCGCGTTCAGGCGCCGGCGCTTGTCGTCCCCGAGCCTGGAGATGCGCAGGCCGGCGTGGATCTTGTGGCGGCGGTTGATCCCGACGATCACCGCCGTGAACCCCTCCAGCTGGCGGGCCAGCCGCAGCGGCCCGGCGTCGACCCCCCGGCACCCGGGGATCTGGTCGGCCAGCTCCAGCACCAGCCCTTTGGCCGCCGGGTCGTCGGAGGCGACCAGCACGTCCGTCTCGACCTGCCGCTCCGGGTCGGCCAGCAGCTTGGGCGCGGCGTGGTGGAAGGCCGCGACGACCCTGGCCCGTGGCAGCAGCGCGGCCGCCTGCTCGGCGGCGCTCCCCTCGGGCACCTCCAGCAGGTACGGCCCGCGGTCGTCCCAGCCGAGGGGGTTGATGACGTCGACCACCACCTTGTCGCCGATCGCCCCGGCCAGGCCGGGCAGCACCTGCGCCTGGCCGGGGTACGGGAACACCAGGAAGATGACGTCGGCCCCGGCGGCGGCATCGGGGTTGGCCACCCCCTCGATCGGCAGGTCGCGCCCGCCGACCAGGTCGGCCACGATCCCGGCGGCCCGCTCGGCGTCCCGGGACCCGAGCAGGACCCGGTGCCCGGCCAGGGCCAGCCGCAACGCCAGCCCCCGCCCGTGCGGCCCGGTCCCACCGAGCAGGCCGATCGTGAGCTGGTCAGCCAAGGACACCTCCAGGTCGGGATCTGCCGCCGAGGCTATCGCACCTCAGGGCCGGGGATCTGGGCGGCGGTGGCGATGGCGCCGGGGCCGACGCGGGCGCCGGGGCCGAGGAACGAGCCGGCCACCAGCGCGCCCGGGCCGACACTGGCCCCAGGGCCGACCACCGAGCGGGTCAGCACCGCCCCGGGGCCGACCACCGAGCCGGCGTCCAGCACCAGCGGGCCGGCCAGCACGGCCGCCGGGTCGGCCTCGGCGCCCTCGGCCACGAACACCGGGCCGTTCCCGGCGCCCCGGCCCAGCCGGCCCGGGGGCAGCCCATAGGGCCAGCGGCCGCCGAGCAGGCCGGCCGACACCGCCAGCAGCCGGTCCAGGGTCCCGGCGTCGGCCGCCGGGCCCTGGAACGGCAGCCCGGCCAGCTGGCCGCGGTCCAGCAGCGGCCCCAGCACCCGCCCGACCAGGCTGGCCGGCCCCGGCTCCAGGCGGCACAGCAGCCCGGCCCGGACCGCGTAGGCCCCGGCCGAGTCCCAGGGCCCGGCCGGGTCGCGGACCACCCGCGACCCCTCCAGGCGGAGGGGGAAGGCGGTGGTGGCGGCGGGGAGCAGGCCGGCGGCCATGGGGGCGCCGGAGCGGTCGAGGAAGCCGGCCAGGGCGGCCAGGTCGCCCGGGGTGACGACGTGGTCGGCGGCGGTGACCAGGACCGGGTCGTCGCCGCTGCCGAGCAGGCCGAGGTGGGCGGCGTTGACCAGGCCGCCGCCGGTGCCGAGCAGGGTCGGCTCGGCGACCACCTCGACGCCGGGGCGGCCGGCGAGGTGGGCGATCAGCAGCTCGGCGCCGTGGTGGGCGTTGACCACGACCCGGGTCGCGCCGGCGGCCTGGAGGGCCTCGACGGCCAGGTCGACGAGCGGCCGGCCGGCCGGGGCCAGCAGCGGCTTGGGGGTGACCCGGGTCAGGGGCAGGAGCCGGGTCCCGGCGCCCGCGGCCAGGCAGAACCCGATCACCGGGGCGGGGCGTCCGGGGCGATCCCGGCCCAGCCCGGCCCGGGACCGAGCCGGCCCAGCAGCTCCTCCACCGCCGGAGCCGGGTCGTCGTCCAGGGCCAGCGCCGGGACCTCCAGCCGGGGCAGCTCGGCGGGCCCGGTGACGAGCAGGGCCCGCCAGGCCCAGGGCTGGTCGGCGGCGGCCCGCAGGGCCAGGACGGCCAGCTCGTCCAGCCCGACCAGGACCGGCCGGCCGAGCCCGGCCCGGGTGCGGACCTGGTCCAGGTCGTCGACCAGGTCGAGGAACCCGGGGTCGTCCGGGGCCGCGCCCCAGCCGGGCCGGCCTCCTAGGTCGGGGACGACCACCCGCCCGAACCGGGTCAGGAACGCCGGCGGGTCCCGGGTCGCGGCCAGGACCAGGAACGTCCAGGGGCCCTCACCGGGGACCTCGGTGACCGGGACCTGGCTGCCGTCGCCCAGCAGGAGGAGCACGCTGGTCAGGCGGGGGTGGTGAGGAACCAGTCCTCGGGGACGTGGTAGCGGGGGCCCTCGTCGGTCTGCTCGATGACCACGTCGGGGGGCAGGGCGGCGACGCCGAGGAGACCGAGGACCCCTTCGTGGGCGGCGGCGGACAGGCGCACGACCCCGGGCGGCCCGCCGGCCCCGTAGCCCTCGCCCTCGCGGAGGCCGGTGGCCTCGCGGAGCTGGCCGATGCGCTCGACCCCGACGACCTCGCGGAGCTCGGCCAGGTCGACCGGCGGCGCCTCCAGCCACTCGGGCCGGGCGCCGAAGGCGTCCTGGAACCCCTCACTGGCCAGGCGCAGCAGCACGGTGATGCGAACCGCCGGTGACACCGGCGGATTGCTCGGCAGGTCCATGCCCAGCAGCTTGCCACAACCGGGCCGGTCCGGACGAAGAGGGACGGGCGTCCAGGCAGCCCGCCGGGTGCCTCCACTCCATGTTGGCGAATCAGCGCGAAGTTGGCGAATCAGCGCGAACGCCGCCGGCGTCCGATTTGTGGCGCTAAATGATCTACGAAAAGAGAATGAACCAAAGTACGCAAGTGGCATATTCTCCGGCCGCGATGAGCTGCCATAGTAATTCCGGCAGTTTGAGTTGATCGTGTCGGCGGCGGCGCGAAGTAGCGTTCGGCGTGCTACGTCGGCCGTTGTATTGTGGGCGAGCTGAGGGAAATCAGCGCCGGTGCTCGTCCAGCATAGGGGGGAGCAACGGTGGCTGAATTCCGGCATACCCATGGCACGGCTCGCACGGCCCACCCACGACGTCCGGGCAAGCTCGGCGTGCTTGTCCTGGTGGTGGCCCTCCTCGGGATCGCGCTGCCAAGGGTCGATGCGGCGGCCGCCGCTACGCCGACGTTCGTGCAGGTGAGAGCCAAGGAGATCCAGTCCGGCACCACCAACAGCCTGGCGTTCAACAGCGCCAACACGGCCGGCAACCTGCTCGTCGTGTACGCGATCTGGAGCAACACCGGCTCGGCCACCGTGTCCGACAGCCGGGGCAACACCTACGCCACCGCGGCCGCCCGCACCACCTGGTCGGGTACCTCGAGCGCCCAGGTCTTCTACGCCAGGAACGTCGCCGCCGGCGCCAATACCGTGACGGTCACCCATGCCACCGCCGTCAACTCCTACAGCGTCATGTACATCCACGAGTACTCGGGAATCGACAAGGTCGACCCCGTCGACGTCACCAGGTCGGCAAATGGGACCGGCAGCACGATGAACAGCGGCTCGGTGACCACTACCAACCCCGCCGACCTGCTCTTCGCGGCCGGCGCGTCGAGCGCCTCGATCACCGCCGGCGGCGCCGGGTACACAACCCGGAGCACCGCCTTCGGGAACCGCACCCAGGACCAGAGGGTGACCGCGACCGGGTCCTACAACGCCACCGCCACCCAGAGTGGCGCCGCCTGGGTCATGCAGCTGGTGGCCTTCAAAGCCGACCCCGGCACGGGCACGGGTTACGCCACCCCGCCGACCGTCTCGGTTACCGCCCCCACGGCCGGGGCGACCGTCTGGGCGACCACGAGGGTAACCGCGACCGCCGCCGACAACGTCGGCGTCGCCGGCGTCCAGTTCCTGCTCGACGGCTCCAACCTCGGCGCGGAGGACACGACCGCCCCCTACTCGATCGCCTGGGACACGACCGCCACGACCAACGGCTCGCACAGCCTGAGCGCGCGGGCCCGCGACGGCGCCGGCAATTCGGCCACGTCGGCGGCCGTGTCCGTGACCGTCGCCAACAGCACCGGGGGAGGATCGGGCGGCC
>JASLIH010000168.1 GCA_030152105.1 Actinomycetes bacterium | reverse complement strand
GTGGTGTCGACCGGCGGCGACAGCCGCCGGGCCTCGTCCGGGTCGATGAGGCGGCTGGGCACGCCGAGCCGGTTCTGGAGCTCGATGCTCCTCTCGAAGGTGGCCACGTCCTCCGGCCGGCTGAGCAGGAACAGGTAGCCGACCCGGCGGAAGTCGATCTCGTGGCCTGGGCGGGCGCCGAAGGCGGCGAACGCCTCCAGGCTGCGGGCGCCGAGCTGGATGTTGAGGGGGTCGGAGAACTGCGCCCGCACCCCGCCCGCGGCCTTGCTGGTGGAGCCGGAGGCCAGCTGGTCGCGCTCGACCAGCACCACCTCGGGGACGCCGGCCTCGGCCAGGTGGAAGGCGATGCTGGCGCCGATCACGCCGCCGCCGACCACGACGACGTCGGCCCGCCCGGGGAGACCACCTGGCCGGGTCACAGCGGGAGCCGTGTGCCCGCGCCCTGCCGGCCGGCCCGTTCGACGATCGCCCAGGCCGCCGCCGCGTCCTGCACCCCGAGGCCCAGGCTGTTGTAGAAGACCAGGTCGTCGGGCCCCTGCCGGCCCGGGTGGCGGCCGGTGGCCACCTCGCCCAGCTCCACCAGGTCGGCCTCGCCGAGCAGCCCGGCGGCCAGCGCCTGGATCACCGGGCCGGCGTGCTCCAGCGCCGCCGGCCGGTGGTCGACGACCACGGTCCCGGCCTCGGCCAGCACGTCGAGCCCCACCTCGCTGCGGTCCGGCGTGATCGAGCCGATGCTGATGACGGTCGCGCCAGGGGAGAGCTGCCCCGCCTCGACCAGCGGGCTCGGGCTGGCGGTGCAGGCGGCGACGACGTCGGCCCCGGCGACGGCCTCGGCCACCGTCGCCGCGGCCAGCACCCGCGGGCCCACCTCCCGGTCGAGGTCGGCGGCGGCCCGCGCGGCGGCGTCGCCGTCGCGGCCCCAGAGCCGGACCTCCTCCAGAGGAAGGGCGTGGGCCAGGGCGCGGACGTGCCCACGCCCCTGCACGCCGGGGCCGAGCACGGCCGCGGTCGTCGCCCCCGGCCGGGCCAGCAGCGTGGCCGCCAGGGCGCTGGCCGCCGAGGTCCGCAGCGCGGTCAGGGTGGTGCCCTCCACGATCGCCACCAGGCGGCCGTCGTCGGGGTCGAGGACCAGGACGGTCGCGCTGACGGTGGGCCGGCCGGCGGCGGCGTTGCCCGGGTTGACGCTGCCGAACTTGCTCACCGCGCCGCTGCCGGGGGCCAGACGGGCCGCGTAGCAGAAGGCCAGGGAGTCGTCCCGCGACACCGGCAGCACCAGGCGGGCCGGCTGGTCGGCCTCGCCGCGGCCCAGCCGGCTGAAGGCCTCGCGCTGCGACGCCAGGCCGGTGTCGAGGTCGAAGACCGTGGCGACGTCGGCGGCACCGAGCAGCAGCGGCCGGCGGTCCTCCCCGCTGGACATGGCGTGGGCCTCCCGTTCCAGGTGACGGTCCTAGTGCAAGGACTGGGTTTGTGATTATCTACGCCACGGAAAGCCTCCCGTTCGGGATGCATCGTTGAGGAGGAGCGAGTGGCGATGAGTAGGCCAAGGTGGGTGGCCTTCGTGGCCGTTTTGGGCGCGTTCATGCTGGCGGCCGCCGGCTGCGCGAACAACGACAGCGGCGGCGGTGGTGGGGCCCAGAGCGCGGACTGTAGCGCCGACCAGTTCGGCTGCCTGACCCTGGCGTCGGGCGAGCCGATCAAGATCGGGACGCTGCTGTCGATCACCGGCGACAACCGCAGCCTGGGCGTGGACAGCCAGCGCGGCGTGGAGTTGGCCGTCGACAACCTGGACGGGAAGCTTGACGGCAAGCCCGGCCAGCTCATGGGGCACGACATCGAGTTGGTGAACACCGACGAGACCTGCTCGAAGGAGGGCGGGCAGTCCGGGGCCACCAAGCTGGTGGCCGACCCCAAGCTCCTTTCGGTGATCGGGACCAGCTGCTCGAGCGCCGCGCTCGGTGTGGCTGACACCATCTTCTCCAAGAAGGGCATCCTGCTCATCTCGCCCTCCAACACCGGCCCGTCGCTGACCGCCGAGGGCCAGCACCAGCCCTTCTACCTGCGGACCGCGCACAACGACAAGATCCAGGGTGCCGTGGTCGCGGACTTCGCCACTCAGAAGCTGAAGGCCAAGACCGCCGCCACCATCCACGACGAGAGCCCGTACTCCGACGGCCTGGCCGCGGTGTTCCGCCAGGTCTTCGAGAAGCAGGGCGGCAAGATCACCAACGACGAGGCCGTCCAGTCGACTGACCGGGACATGAAGCCGGTGCTGAACAGCATCTCGCAGAACAAGCCCGACTTCATCTACTACCCGGCCTTCAACCCGGTGTGCGCGCTCATCGCCAAGCAGGGGCGGGCGATCCCGGCCCTGGCGGACACCGCGCTGATGGGCTCCGACGGCTGCGCCGCCCCCGAGTACGTGAAGGTCGGTGGCAAGTCGGTGTACGGCTCGTGGTCGTCGTCCCCGGACCAGTCGGCGCAGGCCGCGAAGAACCCGTTCTACAGCGAGCAGTTCCTGCCCGCCTACAAGCAGCAGTTCGGCGAGTCGCCGATCTCGGTCTTCAACGCCCACGGCTACGACGCCTTCAACATCCTGGCCGAGGGGATCAAGCGGGCCGCCACCGACGACGGCGGCACCCTCACCATCCCGCGGACCAAGCTCAAGGACGAGGTCTACAAGACCAGCGACTACAAGGGCCTGAGCGGGACGCTCACCTGCACCCCGTTGGGCGACTGCGCCACGGCCGTGTCGATCGCCGTCTACAAGGTCCCGGACTGGCCGATCGAGGGTGGCACCCCCAACGCCAAGCCGGTGTTCACCGAGACCAAGACGCTGGCGGAGGCCTCGGGCTAGGGAGCGGACGATGCGGCGAGGAGCGTCCGTGACCCATCTCCCGCCGCAATGCCATGTCGTGGCTGACGGGGCACCCC
>JASLIH010000140.1 GCA_030152105.1 Actinomycetes bacterium | reverse complement strand
GTCGTCGCAGTCCCGGACAGACGCCAACTCGACCTCCCGCCTCGCTCGGCTGGTTCGCTTCGGGACGCGCATCGACGCGGTCCCTTGGAAGAGTTGAAGCGTCGCGCCGCAGGCGACAGCTGGGCCGGCTGGCGGCCTCTCGCATCCAGGCCGTGGACGGCGTTACCCGCACCCTTCAGCTGCGTAGTGATCCACCGGTAGCCGAAGAAGCAGTTGCCACGACCGCCACGCCATCCTCGAGATGCGTCCCGGCAAGCGCACCCCAGAAGCAGGAACTGCTGGCTCCAACACAGCCAGCGCCGGCTGAGCGGCAGCTCGGAGATCCGGGTTCGGTAGCGGGCACTTGACCGGACCCGCTACCGTGGGCCCGGCAGAGGTTCACGTTTTGCTTCGCAAACCCGCAGGTCGAGCTTGTCCCTTGCCGTCGGCGTTAGAGTCGCGTCGGCGTTGGTCGATACCTCCGAGACGATGGAGGGAGGGACAAGTACATGACTGTTGGAACCGTGAAGTGGTTCAACGCCGACAAGGGCTACGGCTTTATCGCCCCCGAGTCTGGCGAGGACGTGTTCGTGCATTTCAGCGCGATCCAGTCGGCTGGCTACCGCTCACTTGATGAGGGGCAGGCCGTTGAGTTCGACGTGACGTCGGGACCGAAGGGTCCCCAGGCCGCCAACGTGCGGCCGCTGGAGCGCCAGTAGCCACCACTGACGAGCCCGCCTGGCGACGCTGCTGGGCGGGCTCGTTGTGGTTTGAATCGGGCAGCTCAGGACCGATCAGCGCCTTGCTATGGGAGCTGGGAGGTGATGGGCAGGTCGCCGTAGTCAACGAAACCCATGCCGGCCGCGACCAGCCGCTCGGACAGTCCGGCTCGGCGCAGCGCGGCCGGCGCCTTCTCCTGCCCGGGCCCGTGCGCGGCCGCGCTGGAGGGGACGCTGAGCAGGCCGAACTCAGCCATCATCGCCGCTCCAGCGGTACCGAGGAATGGCCGATCCTACGGCCTGCCCCGACCGTCTCCTGCAGGATCATGGGGTGAGACCGGCGACCAGGGCGTCGACGAGGGAGCGGGCGACCCGGCCGTCGGGGTCGAGGGTGGGGTTGAAGATCGTGATGTCGAGGCCGGTTGCATGGTTGCTGGCGACCGCCGTTCGGAGGACGGCGATCAGCTCCTCCCAGGTCAGACCGTCGGGGAGGTGGTAGTCGACCGCGGGCATGATGGCGTCGTCCAGCACGTCGACATCGAGGTGGATCCAGAACCCGGCGGGGCCGCCAGTCCGCTCCAGGTGGGCGAGGGCGTCGCGGGCCGCCCGCTCGGCGCTTCGTTCGCGGACCGACAGCAGGTCGATGGCGTGGATGGTCGGGGCCAGGGGCCGGCTTCCCTCGGCGGCAGCGTGCTCGGCGTCGCGGAAGCCGAGCACGACGACGTCTTGGTCGCGGAGCAGGGGGCGTCGGCCCTCGAGGTCGGTGATCAGGTCGGGACCGCGTCCGGTGACAAGGGCGAGTTCCATCGACGCGGCCTCGCCCGTTGGCTCGGCCTCAGGCTGGTAGAAGTCGGCGTGACCGTCCAGGAACAGCAGGCCGTAGCGGCCGCGGCGTCGGAGGGCGAGGCTGATGCCGAGCAGGATGGTGCAGTCGCCGCCGAGCACGATCGGGAAGGTGCCCTCGTCGAGGACGGCGCCGACGGCGTCGGCGAGCCGGGACGCGTGGTCGCGCAGGCCGTGGGGGTTGAGCAGGCCCGTGTCGACGTCGATGCTCGGGTCGAACGCCGGGATGGCCAGCCGGGTTCCGCGCCGGGCGCCGAGCCGCTCGGCGAGCCCGGCCGCGAGGAGGGCCTCGGGCAGGGCCTCGACCCCGGCAGCGCGCAGGCCCAGGTGGGAGGGCGCTTGGACGATCACACGGGCCGGCACCTTGGACCTCCTTACCGGGACGACCGGCGTCGCGTCGGCCAAGACAGCAGCAGCGCCTCGCCGATCTGCACGGTGCGCGAATGACGGCTGCCACCTGAGGAGGCGGCGGGCTGGTGCGGCGCGGTGGTGTGCTCGTGCAGCTGCTCGCCGTCCTCGATCGGCGACAGTCCCTCAGGCATTCAGGCGCTCCATAATCGTCGGACGAGTGGTCCAACCAGATGGTCGCTGCCGTACGCCTCGGCGTCATCACCCCGAGTGGATGAGGCTGTTCATGGCCGCGTCCGGGAGTGCCGATGCAAGCTCCATCCGCGCGCCCGTATGACCGCAATTACCCCCCAACAGACACTCCCGGTGAGAGAGCTCTGGGCTTCTACTGGTCAGCGTCAAGCGCTGCAGCGCCAGAGTGGGTCAGGTGAAGTCGGCGTATTCCTGGTTCCGCTTCCGGCCGCTGCGAAGCACGGTGGTGCTGAGGAAGTACAGCACCGGGACAACGGCGTAGATCACCAGGCTCACGGTGGGGGTGGCCGGCGCGACCAGGTACACCAGAACCTCCCTTCCCGTGCCAAGCCCACAGCGTGTCGTCTAGCCGCAGTCTTGGTCGATCTGCTGCTGCAGCGCCGTCCAGGCGGTGTCGAGCCCCTTCAGGTCGTTGACGATCGTCGGCAGCTCCGAGGCCAGGTTGTCGCCGGTGATCCCGGCGATGGTCGTCTTGAGGGCTGCCACAGCACCATCCAGGTCGGTGATCTGGCTGCCCCACTGACCCGTTGCGCTGCCCCTGAGCGCGGCCAGGTTGGCCTGGACCTTGTCCAGGGCGGCCTGGATCCCGGCCTTGCCGGCCGTGGGTGGGTCGAGCTGGTCGAGTTCGGCCATCGAGGCCTTGAGGGTGGCCGCGTCAGCGCAGGCCTGGGACGCCGCGGCCGTGGTCCCGCTCGCCGCGGTGGTGGTGGTGGCCGCCGGGGCGGCGCCGCTGGTGTCGTCACCGGAGCTCCCGCAGGCGGCGGCGACCAGCCAGATCAGGGCGAGGAGCAGGAGCCTGACCGAGATAGGGGCACGCATGCTGTCCTCCAAGGGCCGGTCGGATGGTGGGCCCAGCCGCACCTCAACGCCCCCCGTTGGCCGATGCGACACTCCCAGCATGGGCCACCGCGAGCGGGGGCAGAGAGCGGGCGTGGGTAAATCGTCGGTTGGTGCCCTCCAGCAGCCAGGTCGAGCCCTTGGGCCACGCCAATGGTTGGTCGACCACCAACCCGTCGGCGACCAGCCGGGTCAGCACCTGGCCGATCACCTCACCGTGGGTACACACCACCGTGTCCTGCAACCGGGGATCGGCAAGCAAGGCCAGGACCCGGCCGAGGTCGGCGTCCACACCCAGGGTCACCTCAGGTTCGATGCGGAGGCGGCGGTCGCGGGTCAGCGGCTCCACCGTCTGGCGACAGCGCAGGGTGGGGCTGGTCAGGATGCGTTCGATCGGGAAGTCCTCGAGGCGGACCACCAGCCCGGCGGCTTCGGCCTGCCCGGCCAGCGAGAGGGGCCGGAGGCGATCGGGACCCTGCCACCGGGATTTGTCTCCGGCGTGTGCGTGGCGGACTAGGAGTAGCAGTCGGGAACCGCTCAGATTCGGTGTGATCGCCATCCAGCTGCCACCATCCTCGGCACTCTGTCCTGCAGTTGGGGTCCACAGTTCGGCTGGCGGGCCACACCACATGCCCGGTGGGGGGATCGGTCGCCGACTTCTCGCTGAGCCTGGACGGCCGCCTCCGAGCGGCCGTCCAGGTAGGGTTGGGGCTGGACGGCCGCTAGCCGGTCGTGGACGGGTTCTCGCTGACCGCGGCCTTGACCTGGTCTGCGCTGTCCCGGTCGACCTGCTCCTTGGTGACCTTGCTGGCGTTGGAGAGTGCGTTGTCGATGGCCTCGGCCCATTGCGGCTCGAAGACCGCCACCACGCCGGAGCTGTTGAGCGGCAGGGTGTCCTCCACGTCGGCTTTGATCTCTGCCTTCTCGGCATGCGAGATCAGCCCGCCGATGCCGGCGCCGACGCCCGCGCCGACCGCCGCGCTGGCAAGCAGGGCGGGCGGGAAGATCAGTCCGACGACCGCCCCGCCGACCGCCCCCCAGGCGGCGCCCTTGCGGGTCTCGTGGAAGTCGTCGTCGACGTGGATCTTGCCGTCGCTGCGGCGGCTGACCAGGACGAGCCCGTCGACCTTGATCAGATCGTCGTTGGCGAGTTGCTTGATGGTGTCCCAGTCGCCACGGGCGGCATCCGGATCAGG
>JASLIH010000051.1 GCA_030152105.1 Actinomycetes bacterium | reverse complement strand
CGTAGCCGCGGTGCTCCAGCTCCTTGACCCGGTCGAGGACCCTCGTCCCGAGCGCGGGGTCGGCGGCCAGGTCGAGGCCGAGCTCACCCGCCTTGGCGAGCACGTTGGAGCGGCCGGCGAGCTCCGACACCAGGACCCGGGCCTTGTTGCCGACCCGGCCGGGGTCGACGTGGCTGTAGGCGTCGGCCCGGCGGGCGATGGCCGAGGCGTGCAACCCGGCCTTGGTGGCGAACGCGGCCGCGCCGACATAGGGCTGGCGGTGGTCGGGCGGGAGGTTGGCCAGCTCGGCGATGGCGTGGGCGGTGGTGGTGAGGGCGGCCAGCCGGTCCTGGGGCAGCAGCTGGAGGCCCCGCTTGAGCTCGAGGCCGGCGACGATGGCGAACAGGTCGGCGTTGCCGCAGCGCTCGCCGTAGCCGTTGGCCGCGCCCTGGACGTGGCGGGCGC
This sequence comes from Actinomycetes bacterium, assembly GCA_030152105.1. The sequence goes on along the minus strand of JASLIH010000051.1, from coordinate 7,508 downwards.
CGGCCTCCACCGCGACCAGCGAGTTGGCCACCGCGCAGGCCGAGTCGTCGTGGAAATGGACCCCGACCCGGATCCCGGCCGGCAGGGCCGCGGTGACCTCGCGGACGACCCGGGCGACGCCGGTCGGCAGGCTGCCGCCGTTGGTGTCGCAGAGCACGACGGTGTCGGCCCCGGCGGCGGCGGCCGCCTGGACGACGGCCAGGGCGTACGCCGGGTCGGCGGTGTAGCCGTCGAAGAAGTGCTCGGCGTCGAAGGTGGCCCGCCGTCCCGCCGCCACCAGGTGGGCGATGGAGTCGCCGACCATGGCCAGGTTCTCGTCAAGGGTGGTCCGCAGGGCCTCGGTGACGTGCAGGTCCCAGGACTTGCCGACCAGGGTGACGATCGGGGCCTTGGAGTCCAGCAGCGCGTTGAGGTTGGGGTCGTCGTCGACCCCACGGCGGGGCCGGCGGGTGGCCCCGAAGGCGGCCAGGGTGGCGTGGCGCCAGGGCAGCTCGGCGGCCCTGGCGAAGTACTCGGCGTCCTTGGGGTTGGACCCGGGCCAGCCGCCCTCGATGACGTCGACGCCGAGGTCGTCGAGCAGGCGGGTCACCCGCAGCTTGTCGGCCACGGTGAACTGGAGGCCGACCTGCTGCGACCCGTCGCGCAGGGTGGTGTCGTAGGTCTCTACGTGCTCGTGCTCGGGCATGCTGGTCAACGGGGGGACTCCTGACTGCTGGCTGGGAGCTAGGCGACGGGTTCGAGCCAGTCGCGGTAGCGCTCGTCGCGGCCGGTGGTCGCGGCCGAGAAGATCTCCTGCAGCCGGCGGGTAATCGGGCCCGGGTCGCCGAGGACCCGGTCGTCCACCTCCCGGATGGGCACGACCTCGGCGGCCGTGCCGGTGAAGAAGGCCTCGTCGGCCAGGTACAGGTCGGTGCGGACCAGGTCGGTCTCGCGCACCGGGATGCCCTCGCCCTCGGCGATGGTGAGAATGCTGTCGCGGGTCAGCCCGGCCAGGCAGCCCGCGGCCAGCGGCGGGGTGAGGAGCACGCCGTCGCGGACGGCGAAGACGTTCTCACCCGACCCGTCGGTCACGTACCCGTTGGGGTTGAGCAGGATGCCCTCGTCGTAGCCGGCCTTGACCGCCTCGGCCTTGGCCAGCGAGGAGTTGATGTACTGGCCGGTGGCCTTGGCCGCGGGCGGGATGATGTTGGGGTCGAGGCGCCGCCAGGAGCTGACCTTGGCCCGGACCCCGGTCCCGAACGCCTCCTCGCCCAGGTAGGCGCCCCAGGGCCAGCAGGCGATGACCATGCTGACCGGGGAGGTGAGCGGGTTGAGGCCGATCTCGCCGTAGCCGAGGAACACCAGCGGCCGGATGTAGCAGGCCGGCAGGTTGTTCATGGCGACCAGGTCCTTGGTGACCTTGACGGCCCCTTCGAGCGAGACCGGCGGCTCCATGTGGTAGATCTTGGCGCTCCGGTACAGCCGCTTCATGTGGTCGGTGAGCCGGAACACGGCCGGGCCGGCGTCGGTCGCATAGGCGCGGATGCCCTCGAACACCCCCCAGCCGTAGTGGAGCGACGGGGTCAGCACATGGACCCGGGCCTCGTCCCAGTCGACGTACTCCCCGTCCATCCAGATCTTGCCGCTTGGTGTGATTGGCATCGTCGCCCTCCTCTTAGTCTGGAGACCCGCCGCCCGCGACGGCGGTGGCGATCCGGTCCCCGAGCGCCTGGGTCGAGTATCCCGCAGCCCCTGGCAGGGCCGCTACGGCCCCGGCCTCGAGCGCGGCCGCGGCGCCCCGCTCCCCCACGTGGTCGAGGAGCAGGGAGGCCGACAGGACGGCGGCCACCGGGTTGGCCCGGCCGGTGCCGGCGATGTCGGGCGCCGACCCGTGGACCGGTTCGAACAGAGAGGGGGACGAGTCCGGGTTCAGGTTCGCGCTGGCGGCGGTGCCGAGGCCGCCGGCGATGGCCGCGCCCAGGTCGGTGAGGATGTCGCCGAACAGGTTGTCGGTGACCATCACGTCGAACCGGCCCGGGTCGCTGACCAGGTACAGGCAGGCGGCGTCGGCGTGGACGTAGTCGAGGGCGACCCCGGTCTCGGTGGCCACCGCCCTGGCCGCCCGCTGCCAGAGGTCGCCGGCGTGCACGAGCACGTTGGTCTTGTGGACCAGGGTCAGCCGCCCGGCCCGCTGGCGGGCCTTGGCGGCGGCGAACCGCAGGCAGCGCTCGACCCCGGCCCTGGTCTCGATCGAGGTCTCGGTGGCGGCCTCGGCCGGGCCGCCCCGGTGGACGGTCCCGCCGGCGCCGACGTACACGCCCTCGGTGTTCTCCCGCACCACCAGCAGGTCGATGTCGTCCGGCTTGACGTCGGCCAGCGGCGACGACACCCCCGGGTACAGCTTGACCGGCCGCAAGTTCACGTAGAGGTCGAGCTCGAAGCGGAGCCGCAGCAGCAGGCCCCGCTCCAGCACGCCCGGGGGCACGTCGGGCCGGCCGACGGCCCCGAGCAGGATGGCGTCGACCTCGCGCAGCTCGGCCAGCACGGCGTCGGGCAGGACCTCGCCGGTGCGCAGGTAGCGGTCGGCCCCGAGGTCGTAGTCGACCCAGTCGAGGCCGAAGCCGAAGCGCGCCCCGGCCGCCTCGGCGGCCTTGCGCGCCTCGGCCACGACCTCCGGCCCGATCCCGTCCCCAGCCAGGACGGCCACCTTGTAGCACCTCGGAGTCGTCAACTAGGCCTCCGTGCCGAACACGCGGCCGAGGGCGACCCGGCCCTCGGCCTCCTCGGCCGGCGGATCGGGGGCCACCGAGGAGGGGGCCACCTCGGCCTCGACGTTGACGCCGAAGACCCGGGCCATGGCGGCGTGCGCCTCCTCGGGATGAGCCTGTTGCCTAGGTCCCCTGGTCATGCCGGCACGTCCTTCCGTTCGGTGCTGCGGGAGAGCTTGTTCACGGCCTGCAGGTAGGCGCGCGCCGAGGCCTCGACCACGTCGGTGGCCACGCCGCGCCCGGTTACCCGGACGCCCTCGAACTCCACCTGCACGGTCACGTCCCCGAGGGCGTCGGTGCCGCCGGTGACCGCCGACACGTGGAACTCGACCAGCTTGGCGTCGACCCCGACCGCCTTGGCGATGGCGGCACAGGCGGCGTCGACCATGCCGTCGCCGATGGCCGACTCCTCCACCACCCCGGCGTCGTGGCTGAGCCGCACGGTGGCCGTCGGCGACATCACCGTCCCGCCGGCCACCTGGAGCCCGACGAACCGGTAGGCGGCGTCGTCGGCCAGGACCTCGCCGGCGACCAGCGCCTCCAGGTCGACGTCGGTGATGCGGGGCTTGCGGTCGGCCAGCTCCTTGAACCGGGTGAAGGCCTTGTCCAGCTCCTCGCGGCCCAGGTCGAAGCCCAGCTTGCGGAGGGCGTCGGCCACGGCGTGGCGGCCCGAGTGCTTGCCGAGCACGATCCGCGACCCGGCGTAGCCCAGCTCGACCGGGTCCATGTGCTCGTAGGTGGTCCGCTCCATCAGCACGCCGTGCTGGTGGATGCCGGACTCGTGCGCGAAGGCGTTGGCCCCGACGATCGCCTTGTTGGGCTGGATCGGGTAGCCGGTGAGCAGGCTGACCAGCCGGGAGGTCCGGGCGATCTCGCGGGTGTTGACCTCGGTCTGCACCCCCAGGGTGGACTGGTGGGTGCGCAGGGCCATCACCACCTCCTCCATCGAGCAGTTGCCGGCCCGCTCGCCGATGCCGTTGACCGCCACCTCGACCTGGCGGGCCCCGGCCTGCACGGCCGAGATGGAGGAGGCGACCGAGACGCCCAGGTCGTCGTGGCAGTGGACGCTCCAGATGGCCCGGTCGGCGCCCGGGGTCTCGGCGATCAGCCATTCGACCAGCTCGGCGAAGGCGTCGGGCAGCATGTAGCCGACCGTGTCGGGCACGTTGCAGGTGGTCGCCCCGGCCGAGATGGCGGCCGCGTAGACCTGCTTGAGGAACTCGGGGTCGGAGCGGGTGGCGTCCTCGGCCGAGAACTCGACGTCGTCGGTGTAGCCCTTGGCCCTGGCCACCGCCCCCTCGGCCGCGGCCAGGACCTCGGCCGGGGTCATGCGCAGCTTGTGCTCCATGTGGATGGAGCTGGTGGCGATGAAGGTGTGCAGCCGGGCCCGGCCGGCCGGGGCCAGGGCCTCGGCGGCCCGGTCGACGTCGCCGGGGGCGGTCCTGGCCAGGGCGGCGATGGTGGCCCCCTTGACCCGCTCGGCCACGGCCCGGACGGCCTCGAAGTCGCCGACCGAGGCCTGGGGGAACCCGGCCTCGATGACGTCGACGCCCAGGCGGGCCAGCTGCTCGGCGATCTCTACCTTGGCCTTGGCGTTGAGGTTGATCCCGGGGGCCTGCTCCCCGTCGCGCAGGGTGGTGTCAAAGACGATGATCTGCTCGGCCACGGCCGGCGACCTCCTTGTGGGCTCCGCTTGCCTTCCGTTTCCTCCTGCCCGCCTCGAGGCTCTCCGTGGGGCGGCCGGCGTAGGCCGCCCCACGGCAGCGGAGGATCAGAAGCAGCGGCGCTCCGGAGATCGTCCGGGTCATGCGCCTGCTCCCGTCTGGGTGAGCTGGATGAAGGTCGCCTCGTGGGCGCCGACCTCCCGCTCCACCCGGTCGAGCACGCCGGCGGGGATGCCGGCGTCGACGGTCAGCGCCATCAGGGCCTCGCCGCCCTGCTTGCGCCGGCCAACCTGCATCTGGGCGATGTTGATGCCGCTCTCCCCCAGCAGCGTCCCGACCCGGCCGATCACGCCCGGGCGGTCCTCGTAGAACATGAACGCCATGTGCCTTGCCGGGGCCATGTCGACGGCGATGCCGTTGATCGCCACCAGCCGCTCGTTGTCGCGCGGACCGACGGTGGTGCCGGCAACCCCGACGGGGCCCCGGGACCCCTCGCCGGACAGGGTGATCAGGTTGACCCAGTCGCGGCTGTGCCGGGTCTTGGACTCGGTGACCTCGATGCCGCGCTCGGCCGCCAGCAGGGGCGCGTTCACGAAGGTGACCGGCTCGTGGCAGATGGGGCCGAGCATGCCCTTGAGGGCGGCCAGGGTCAGCACCCTGGTGTCCTGCTCGACCAGGGCCCCGACGTAGTCGATCTCGAGCCGGCCCCCGCCGATGGCGCTGGTCCGCCCGCCGGGGCCGCCGCCGGCCAGGGCCACGTACAGCTGCCCCAGCTTCTCGACCAGCCCCACGAACGGGCGCAGGGCGTCGGGCACCGGGCCGGCGTCGACGTTGACCGCGTTGGGCACGAACTGGCCGGCCAGGGCGAGCAGGAGCTGCTCGGCGATGGTGATGCCGGCCTTGTCCTGGGCTTCCGCCGTGGAGGCGCCCAGGTGGGGGGTGACCACCACGTTGTCCAGCTCGAACAGGGGGCTCTGGGTGGTCGGCTCCTCGGCGAACACGTCGAGGGCGGCCCCGGCCAGCTGGCGGTCGCCGACCGCCTTGGCCAGGGCGGCCTCGTCCACGATCCCGCCCCTGGCCGTGTTGACCAGGCGGGCCCCGCGCTTGGTGGCGGCCAGCTCGGCCTCGCCGATCAGGCCGGTCGTCTCCGGTGTCTTGGGCAGGTGGATAGTGATGATGTCGGCCCGCCCCAGGACCTCGGCCAGGCTGGCCAGCTCGACCCCCATCTGGGCGGCCCGTTCGCGGCTCACGAACGGGTCGTAGGCCAGCAGCCGCATGCCGAAGGCGTTGCAGCGCTGGGCGACCAGCGCCCCCACCCGGCCCAGGCCGAGGATGCCGAGGGTCTTGCCGTACAGCTCGGCCCCCTGGAAGCGGCTGCGCTCCCAGCGGCCGTCGCGCAGGGCGAAGTGGGCCTGGGGGATGTTGCGGGCCTGGGCCAGGATCAGGGCCACGGTGTGCTCGGCGGCCGAGATCACGTTCGACTGGGGCGCGTTCACCACCATGATCCCGAGCCGGGTGGCGGCGGCCACGTCGACGTTGTCCAGGCCGATGCCGGCCCGGCCGACGACCTTGAGGTCGCGGCCGGTCTCCAGCACCTCGGCGTCGACCCTGGTGGCCGACCGGACCACCAGGGCGTCGACGCCCCCGATCGCGCCCAGCAGCTCCTCGCGGGTCATGGCCGCCCGCGCGTCCACCTCGTGAGCGGTGCGCAGCAGCTCCACGCCGGCGTCGGCCAGCGGCTCGGCGATCAGGACTCTGGCCATGTGCTCGACGCTACCCCTGGTCCCGGAGCCAGGACATCATCCGCCGCAGCGGCTTGCCGGTCTGCTCGATCGGGTGGTTGGCCCCGGCCTCGCGCAGCCGGGTGAAGTTGGGCCGGCCCTGGTCGTCCTCGTCGACCCACTCGCGGGCGAACGACCCCGACTGGATCTCGGACAGGATGCGGGCCATCTCGGCCCTGGTGGCCTCGTCGATGATCCGGGGCCCGCGGGTGTAGTCGCCGTACTCGGCGGTGTCCGAGACCGAGTAGCGCATGCCGGCCAGGCCGCCCTCGTACATCAGGTCGACGATCAGCTTGAGCTCGTGGAGGCACTCGAAGTAGGCCACCTCCGGCTGGTAGCCGGCCTTGACCAGGGTCTCGAAGCCGGCCTGGACGAGCGCGGTGGCGCCGCCGCAGAGCACGGCCTGCTCGCCGAACAGGTCGGTCTCGGTCTCCTCCTGGAAGGTGGTGACCAGCGCCCCGGCCCGGGTCCCGCCGATCGCCCGGGCGTAGCTCTTGGCCAGGTCCCAGGCCTTGCCGGAGGCGTCCTGGGCGACGGCGACCAGGACCGGGGTGCCCTGGCCGTTCTCGAACTGCCGCCGGACCAGGTGGCCGGGGCCCTTGGGGGCGACCATGGCCACGTCGACGGTGTCGGGCACCTGGATGTAGCCGAAGTGGATGTTGAAGCCGTGGGCGAAGAACAGGGCGTCGCCCTGGTTCAGGTTGGGGGCGATGTCGGTGGCGAACAGGTGGCGCTGCACGGTGTCGGGGACCAGCACCATGATCAGGTCGGCCCAGGCGGACGCCTCGGCGGGAGTGGTCACGGTCAGCCCGGCCGCCTCGGCGGCGGCCCGGCTCTTGGAACCCTCGGCCAGGCCGACGCGGACCTCGCAGCCCGAGTCGTGCAGCGACAGGGCGTGGGCGTGGCCCTGAGAGCCGTAGCCGAGCACGGCGACCTTGCGGGACTGGACGAGTCCCAGGTCGGCGTCGTCGTCGTAGTAGATGGTGGCCATCTCTGTGGTGCCTCCTTGGTCGATCCTGGGGCTGGGGCCTCCGCTTCAGGCGGGGCGGGCCACCCGCAACGGCTTGTCGGTGATGCCCTTGCCTCCGCGGGCCAGGGCGACGCGGCCGGTCCGGGCCAGCTCGCGGATGCCGTAGGCGTCGAGCAGCTCGAGCATGGCCTGGACCTTGGGCGGGCTGCCGGTGGCCTCGATGGTGAGGGCGTCGGGGGCGACGTCGACGATCTTGGCCCGGAACATCTCGGCCAGCTCGACGATCTGGTAGCGGACGGCCGCCTCGGCCTTGACCTTGACCAGGACCAGCTCGCGCTCCACGGCG
>JASLIH010000048.1 GCA_030152105.1 Actinomycetes bacterium | reverse complement strand
CCGCGGCGGCCGCTGCGAGGCCTGCGCCGGCGACGGGACGATCAAGATCGACATGCAGTTCCTGCCCGACATCTACGTCCCCTGCGAGGTCTGCAAGGGCAAGCGCTACAACCGCGAGACCCTCGAGGTCCACTACAAGGGGCACACCATCGCCGACGTGCTCGACATGTCGGTCGAGGAGGCCCTGGGACTGTTCGAGAACATCCCGCCGATCGCCCGCCACCTGGTCACCCTGAACGACGTCGGCCTGGGCTACATCAAGCTCGGCCAGCCGGCCCCGACCCTGTCCGGGGGCGAGGCCCAGCGGGTCAAGCTGGCCAGCGAGCTGGCCAAGCGGGCCACCGGCCGGACCCTGTACGTGCTCGACGAGCCGACCACCGGGCTCCACTTCGAGGACGTCTCCAAGCTCCTGGGGGTGCTGCACCGGCTGGTCGACGCCGGCAACTCGGTGATCGTGATCGAGCACAACCTGGACGTGGTCAAGACGGCCGACTGGGTGATCGACCTCGGTCCCGAGGGCGGCCACCGCGGCGGCGAGGTCGTCGCCCAGGGCCCGCCCGAGCGGGTCGCCCGCACCCCCGGCTCCTACACCGGGCAGTTCCTGGCCGTGCCGCTCGGCCAGGAGCCGGTCCCCTTCGCCGACCCCCCGGCCGCCAACGGCACCAAGGCCAAGCGGCCCCGGCGGGCGAAGGCGGCCCGGACGGCCTCCTAGGCGAACGCCGCCTGGAGACGGCCGTCCCGCCCCGTCGTATGCTGGACCGGACGAACCTCGCCGACGGAGCAATGCCGCCATGGACCAGGAACGACGACCCGAGAACCTGCTCGGGGTGGTGCTCGACGCCTACTGGACGTCGCTCGCCTCCGACCCGCTCTCCACCCTGCTGCTGACCGCCCTGGTGTCCCTGGGCGGGGTGCTGGTCGTCCTCCTCGGCCAGATCGTCGGCGACCTGGTCGCCCAGCTGGCCCGGGTGCTGTCCTGACCCCTACAGCTGGGCGGCGCCGTTGACGGCCAGGGCCAGGCCGACGACGACGATTACCGAGGCGGTGGCCGCCGGGAGCAGCCGCCCGGCCCGGGCCGCCAGCGACCCGGCCTTGAGCTGGAGGCGCCCGTCCATCCGGGTCCGCAGGTGGGCCAGGAGCAGCCCGACCCCGGTGAGGGTCGCCGCCATCCCCAGCCCGTAGGCCACCACCAGGGCCACCCCGAACCAGGCCTGCCCGAGGGCGATCCCGCCCAGCAGCACCACCACCGCCGACGGGCTCGGCACCAGCCCTCCGGCCAGCCCCAGGGCCACCAGCCCCCGCCGGCCGAGCGGGCGCCCGGCCGGGCCGTGGTCATGGTGGTGTCCATGCGGGTGGGGATGGTCGTGGGGGTGGGGATGGTGGCCGGCGCGGGCGCGGACGAGCAGGCCGGTGCCGACCCCGGCCAGGAGCAGGCCGCTGGCCAGGCCGAGCCAGGGGTAGAGGCGCTCGGACGCGACCGCCCGGGAGGTGGTCAGGACCAGGCCGAGCAGCAGGACCCCGGCGGTGTGGGTGATGGTGACCGTGGCCCCGATGACCGCCGCCTGCCGCAGGGTCCCGCGCAGGCCGACCAGGTAGGCCGCCATCACCGTCTTGCCATGCCCTGGCGCCAGGGCATGCGCCGCCCCCAGCCCCACCGCCAGCAGCAACGCCACCACCGCGAACCCCGGCGAGAGCGACCGCTCGCCCACCAGCGCCGTGAACACCGCCGTGGCCCGGTCAACCCCGCCCCGGGCAGGCGGCGCCGGTGCGCCGGTCCCGCCCGATGAGGGTGTGGACAACCGGGAGCACCCCGTGTCCGGTCCGGCTAGGCTCCCCCTCCGGGGGGCCTCGCAGCGGGAGGCCGGGTTCTGCTGTGCCGGCCGGGCCGCCGTGGCCGTCTGGGACGCTGAGGTGGCCGGCTGGGCTGCCGTGGTCGCCGGCTGGGCGGCCGCGGGGGCGGGGGGGCCGCCTGGGTGGAACCGCAGGCTGGCCGTGCGCTGGTCCAGGGGGGAGCTGAGCTCGTCCTTGGGGTAGGCGGTGAGGCGGGCGCTGGTGCTGGTGGCGGGGACGTCGGTGGACTCGAGGGTGGCGCGGTCGCCGACGGCGGTGATCTCGCGCCAGCCGACCCGGCCCTGGTGGTTCCCGTCGGCGTAGGTCAGGGAACGACCAGCCTCCCCTGCGGCCGGCAGGTGCCCGTCCAGGGCGCACTCCAGCCGCAGGGTCTCCAGGCCGCCGACACCCTTGGGGAAGGTGAGGGCCGACCCGGCGACCGACAGCGCCAGCGCCCGCCCGTCGACGGCGGCCCGGAGGCCGCCGGCCAGGCGAGGGCACTCCCGGTCGCGCCAGCTGGCGGCCTCGGCCGGGCCGACCGTGCCGTCGTGGTCGGTGTCGATGGCCTGGCGGGTCTGGAAGGTGGGGATCTCGGCCATGTCGACGACGTAGTCGACGTCCAGCCGGTCGGGCCCGACCCGGAGGCCGCTGGAGGTGTTGACCGTGAAGTTCCCCAGGGGATGGGCGGCCGCCCCGGTCGCCCCGGCCACGAGCAGGATGGCGGCCAGGGCGGCCAGGACAGCGCCGCGGCGCGCGACCGGCCTCATCGGCCGCTCGTCCGGCTTGGGGCGGGGAGGTGGAGCCGCCCGGCCAGGGCCAGCGCGTGTGGCTGGTCGCGCACGGTCAGGTAGGGGGAGATCGCGAACGCCTCGGCCAGGTGGCGGCGGGCGGCCGCGGTCATGCCGAGGTCGGCCTCGACGGCGGCCAGGTGGTACCAGAGCAGCGCGTCGCGGGTGCCGAGCCGGACCGCGGCCCGGGCGTGGGGGAGGGCCTCGCCGGGCGTCCCCGCCTGGCGCAGGGCCCAGCCGAGGGTGTCCTGGGCGTAGATGGTCGGCCGGTCGGCCAGGGCCCGCCGGGCCATGGCGACGACCCGCCGCCGGTCGCCGCCCGGGTCACGGGCGTGGTCGGCCTCGAACCGGGCCAGCTCCAGGTCGACGGCCACCCCGTTGGCCTGGTTGAGCCGCTCGATCACCCGGACCAGCCGGTACTGGGTGGCAGCGGCCGCACGGTCGCCCTGGGCGGCCCGGACGTCGCCGAGCAGGGCCACGGTGGCGGGCAGGGGCAGGCGGGCGGCCGCCGGCTCCAGCAGCCGGGCCGCCCCGGCCAGGTCCCCGCGGGCGGCCGCGACCCTGGCCATGCCGACCTCGGCCAGCCCGTAGCTGGCCAGCCCGTCCAGGGCCCGCCGGTAGGCGGCCTCGGCCGGGGCAAGGCGACCCGCCCCCAGGTGCAGGTTGCCGATCAGCGTCTGGACATAGGCCCGGTCGGCGGGCGAGTCGCCACCGGCGGCGGCCGCCTGGACCATGGCCGCGACCGCCCCGGCAGGGTCGCCGAGCAGCTCGCGGGCGTACGAGACCCGGGCCAGGCTGCCCTGGGCCGGCTTGCGGTCGACCATCGCCTGGGCGGTGACCACGGCCGCCTGGTAGCGGCCAAGCTCGACCTGGGCGTCGAAGATCACGCCGAGGGCGTCGGGCAGGTCCGGGTTGGCCCTGGCCGCCCTGGTGCCCCAGGTGAGGGCGGAACCGAAGTCGTGGCGGCCGAGGTCGAGCAGGCCGCGGGCGACCATGGTGGCCGGGTCGTCAGGGTCGAGCTTGGAGGCCTGCCCCAGCACCCCGGCCGCCTTGGCGTAGAAGGTCGGGTCGGCGGTCTCCCTGGCCCGGGCCACATAGGCGACGCCCAGCTGGGTGAGCAGGCGGGGCTCGCCGGGGCGCCGGCGCAGCTCGGTCTGGAGCCGGGCCACCTCAGCCGCGGCCCCGGCCGCGGCGACCGGCCGGGGCGCCCGGGCCTCGCCGCCGTCCTCGCCGGCGACCAGGAACCGGCCGGCCAGCAGCCCGGCGGCCACGGTCACCACCACCACGGCGGCCAGGGCGGCACGGCCGGTGCGGGAACGAGCCGGCCTGGTGGGGAGGGGCCCGGAGGACCGGGCCCCTCCTCCCAGCGGCCGGCTACGGAGTCGTGGCGCTGCCACGGACGTAGTGCGGGTCGCTGGCGTACCCCTGGTGGGGGGTACCCACGTACGGGAACTGGTTGAGGAACGGCGTGTCGTTGGTGTTGACGCCGTCGCCCAGCTTGTTGTTGGGCGCGATGTTGAAGTCGGGCGTGAACGGGGTGCCCCCGGCCAGCGCGCGGAGCTCGACGTCGGTGGAGTCGTCGGCGAGCCGGCGGCCGTTCGGGAACCCGGCCATGTCGCCGCCCAGGAGCCCCAGCGGGCTGGGGTTCTTGCTCGGCGCGATGCCCATGTTGAGCCGGATCATCTCGGACGGGACGACGTTCTTGGGCTGGTTGAGCCCGGGGATGCCCGTCAGGAAGATGGTGGCGATGTCGTTGCGTGGTGCCGCCGGCACCTTGACCCCCGGGTAGAGCACCGGGATCAGCCGGGCCACCTCGGGGTCGAGGACGAACTTGCCGAACTGGGCGTCGTCGGCCGGCTCGGAGGCGTTGAAGCGGTCCTTCTTGGCCAGCGGGATGACGACCTCGTTGACCAGCGGCATGCCCAGGCGCGAGACCTGGACCCACTTGCCCAGGCTGAACGGGTCGTTGCCGCTGGGCGACAGGACCTTGGTCTGCCGGCGCCAGGAGGCGGCGTACACGCCGATGACCGCGTCAGGGTCGTCGGACCCGGTGAGCGCCTTCTTGTCCCCGGTGAGCTGCTTGATGGGGACCTGGAGGACGATCGAGTGGGTGTTGTAGCCGCTGACCCCGTCGACCCCGGCCTCGGTGGGCCGTGGGATCAGGTGGGCCTGGTTGAAGGGCCGCAGGCCGGCCAGGTCGAAGACCGAGCCCAGGTCGACGAAGAACGGGTCGTCGCGGGGACCGGCGAAGACCTTGCTGCCGTCGCTCAGGCCGGCGACGGCCGCGGAGGCCAGCTGCTCGTAGTTGGGCGTCGAGCGCGGGCCGATGTTGGCCGGCGGCACGGGCAGCCCGGAGCCGATGACCGTGCGGCGGCCGTTCTCGACCTTGGCCACCGAGTAGGTCTGGCGGATGTTGAAGTCGGGGTCCGTCAGCGAGCTGATGGGACCGGTGTTGTACAGGAAGGTGTTGCCGTTCTGGACCTTGGTCGAGAAGCGGAACTCCCACACGATGTCGTCGACGGCGTCGCCGTCGTTGTCGACGTTGAGCGTGTACTTCACGTCGTCGCCGA
>JASLIH010000032.1 GCA_030152105.1 Actinomycetes bacterium | reverse complement strand
GCACCAAGCCCAGCAGGATGTCGGCGCGTCGCTCGTAGCGCACCTGCAAAGGCCGGTAGCCCACCAGTCAGGCCAGCGACCGCAGAGTAAGCAAGGCAAGGAACACATGCCATCTGAGCTGCGGTTTTTGGTGTCCCTGGCCGGACTCGAACCGGCAGCCTGCTGTTTAGGAGATAACTGCCAATCTTCCGCTCAGACCGCTCCAGTTGGGTCTAGGCGCTCAGGTTGGGAAGGCATTCCGTTGCGTGCGGTCTGGTTGGCTGCAGTAGGCCTGGTGGAATGACCGCGAGAAGAACCACCAGAGTAAGCCGCATTTCCGAAGTCTAGATGCCTAGTCCTCCACAAGCGGCAAGCGTTTCGTGGCGCCGGGTTCACCGCAGCCAGGCGATCGGTTCCATCGCGGTCTTGAGCTGTGGCAGTGACGCGCGACCGGAGCCGTCCGGGCGCATCACGAACCACTGCGGCGGCCCCTCCACCCCTTCCTGGGCGCTGCCGATGACCAGGCGGCCATCGGCCAGCCAGGCGTCGGCGGCCTGCGCCCCGGGCTGGTTGGTCACCCGCCTGAGGTTGGCGCCGTCGGCGTCCATCACATAGACGTCGCCGTCCCCGTCACGCCGTGAGAAGAACGCGATCTGGGTTCCGTCCGGCGACCAGGCGCCCGGATAGTCCTGGCCGACATGCCTGGTCAAGCGCCGGACATTGGTGCCGTCGGCGTCCATGACGAACACGTCCCAGTTGTCGACACCTTCGCCGCGGTTGACGCCGTTGGAGCAGAACATCAACTCCGAGCCGTCCGGCGACCAGACCGAGCACTCGCCAGCGACACCCAGTGGCCGGCGGCCGCGGCCGTCCGGGCGGACCAGGTTGATCCCAGCCCCGTTGCTGTAGGCGATGCTGTTGCCGTCCGGCGACCAGGCCGGGAACAGCCCGCCGGCCGCCGCTCCCCGCGCCGGGGTGAGCTGCCGCTCGCCGGAGCCGTCGGCGTTGACGACGAAGATGTTGGAGGGATCGGGGTCCGACGGCGAGCCCCGAGTGGTGCGAAAGGCGACCCGCGTGCCATCCGGCGACCAGGTAGGGCTGGAGTCGACCCCCGCGCCGGATTCGGTCAACTGGCGGCGATTGGATCCGTCGGCGTCCACGACCCACAGATCGCCCTGCACCGAGGCATAGACGATCCGGCCCGTGAGACCGGTCGCCGGCGCGACCTCGGGTTGCGGTGGTGGTGGCGTCCCCCCGCCGGAGGAGGCCGCGGGAGCGCCGTGGTCCACCGAGCGCGACCAGCAGGCGGAAGCGGCGAACACGACGACCAAGACGAGGGTGGCGGTCGTGACAACACGCTGCACGGCTTCCTCCCCTTGGCAACTGCCGTCGACCTGGTCGCAGCGTTGCGTCCTACCTCATACCCCCGCAGCTGCCGAGAGGTTCCGCTTTCCTCGCCACAAGATGGCATGGATCCACCGCGGCGGCCCGGCAATTCAGTCGGCCTGTCTGACAGGTCTCGGCAAGGTCGCCGTCTGCCACCAATGCCCATACGTATCTGTTGCTGGAGTTGGCTCCCGCCTGGACCAACGCGGTCGCGTGGCGCCGGGCCACCAGAAGAGCACCGGACAAAAGACGACGAATCGCGACCTTGCCGGAGCCCTGCCCGGCGGCAACGCTGCGCGGCTACCCGCTCCCGCGGCCGAGAACGGTGGCGAAACAGTCGGCGCACTTCTCGACGAAGCAGGCCGCTTCCCAGTCCTGGTTCAGCACCTCGAGGGCGTCTGCCTTGATCCCACATACGGCGGCGCCGGTCGCCGCACAGACAGCGTGGGTTGGGCCGACCGGGGCCGTCCTGGCGACCCGGAACACTCCGTCGGGGCGGTGGGCCAGCGATGGCACCTGCTGGAGCTGCTCGGCACCGACCATGTAGCGCATGGGTGCTCCCGATTGGGATCTCGGGAGCCTCCTCCCAAGCTGCTTTCGATGTCCAATCCGCTCACTTCGCACCGAGTGTGGGGTGGACGGCATGGGGCGCATGCTCCGGGCATCCGGAGCGGGGTGCCGCCCCTCCGTGAACTGCTCCGGCGCCTCCGCTCCGTCCCGTGACTGGGTCGCTCTGGCTCGGTCCTGACCCGCCGGCTCTGAGAACTGCCACGCCGAGTAGACATCTGAACGCTGCGAGCGGGAACGGGCGGCACGGACCTCACCTGCAGGTGCTCCCGCCCGGGCCGAGCCGGTCGATCAGGGCCGCGGCGTCGTCGTCGGCGGCGCGATGCCGCCAGGGCGAGTCATCGAGGCCTCTGTTCGCGGGTGGCTCACGATAGGGTGCGGTAGCTCAGGGGGTTGCCAGGAGCGGATTGAGCGCCTGGCGTAGGTCGTCGATCTGGTGGTCGACCGGGCTGCCGGAGTTGCGGAGCGGGCCGGGGCGGCTGGTCCAGGTGGCGTCGGGGCCGAAGAGCAGGTAGGTGTCCCAGTCGCTGCCCTGGTAGCCAGCCACGTTGGCGGCCAGCCAGCTCCCCGAGACGTCGTCGGCGTCCCACAGGTGGACCACTCGGGGGTCGGTCAGCCCGGCGGCGTCCCAGCGGTTGCGGGCATCCCCGAACAGCTTGTTGACCCAGATGGCATAGACCCGCAGGCGGGCGTCGGGATGAGCGTTGAGGAGCTTGGATTGCACCAGACCGGCGCCGTGTCGACACTCGGTTCAGGTGGGCGAGAAGATCACCACCAGCCGGGGCTGGCCCCGGTCGGCGTTGAACCGGGCTTGGAGGTCGGCCACCTCGTGCAGGTCGGTCATGGTCACCCCGGGTGGCGCTGACCGAGGGCCGAGGAAATGGAGTCCAGCGGC
Source organism: Actinomycetes bacterium (assembly GCA_030152105.1). The sequence goes on along the minus strand of JASLIH010000032.1, from coordinate 2,387 downwards.
TACCAGCACAAAGACCAGCAGGCAGCCGGCCAGGAACACGATCTTGCCCCGCCGCTGCGGCGGCCGCCGGGCTGCGGGGGCCGGTGACGGCAGGTCGGTCATGGCTGGGCCTCGAGGTTGTCGAGGGCTTGGCGCAACCAGTCCTCCGCGGGCAGGGCCTGGAGGCTGTAGGCACCCTGATACAGCCGGCAGCCGTGGACGAGCTCAAGGTTCCGCTCGGCCCCGGGCTCGATGTCGCGGCCGTCCACCCGGATGGACGGTGAGCCCAGGAACCGGGCCTGCTCGGCCGCCGCCTGATCGGGAACCTGGACCACCCGGATCTCGGCACGGCTGCCGAGTTGCTCGCAGACCCGCTGGGCCAGGGCGATGGCGGCGTCGCGATGGGGGCAGTCCGGCGTGACCAGGACCTCGACCTGCGGCCGCCGCGGACCCGGTGGCTGGTTCCCGGTGGCGAAGCGCAACTCAGGCCTCCGGGATGTGGCAGCAGGCGGCGACATGGTCGGCGTTGTCGTCCAGCAGCCCATCGGCCAGCTCCAGCATGGCCGCGACCCGCTGGTCGGCCAGCCGGTAGTAGATGATCCGATGGTCGCGGCGAGTGGTGACAAAGCCGCACCACCGCAGACAAGCCAGGTGGTTGGACACCTTGGGCTGGGGCTGGCCCAGGCGGCGGGTCAGCTCCCCAGCCGACAGTTCGCCCTCGCTCTGGAGGAGGCCGAGGATCAACAGCCGGGTTGGGTCCCCGAGGGCGCGGAAGTACTTGGCCACGAGGTCGGTGCGGGCCGGGGTGGCCGGGAGCCGAAACGGCGCAAGCTGGGCCATGAGCCTCCATTTCAGAAGCTTGTGATATGAGACTGCGACATCGGCAACCGAGCCGTCAAGGCGGCAGCGCATGCGTCTTGGCCGTGCCCGGCATCGGCTGGTTCCATGTCGCGCAGAAGCGCCACCAGCGACGGATCTGCGGCACCACGTTGACCAGCGAGCGAGGCGGGAGGTCGAGTTGGCGTCGACCCGGGACTGCCAGGACGACCCCATCGTCGGAGTCACACCCGTGGCGCCCACTCCTGGTGCTGCTGATCGCCGCCAGGGTCAACTGCCATCACTAGGCCGATGATGCCTGGGCCGGTGGCTGCAGGACCAGGGACGCGGCGCGCTGCTGTTGATAGAGCAGGTGCAGCCCGAACAGGACCACGGCGGCGGTGATGCCGACCGCCAGCGCGGCGCCCGTGGCCAGGCTCGCGACCTTGGCCGCCAGCAGGGCAAGGCCGACCCCACCCACGATGCTGTTGATCGCGGCGATCACACTCGCCCCGGTGAACAGCAGCCCCGCCGGCCGGGCCCGCAGCCCCACCGTGGCCATGGCGGCCGAGAACCGCTCCTCCTCCGCGGCTTGGCCGAAGAACTGCTCGGCTTCGGGGACCAAGGTGCGGTAGTAGCCGCGGAGCCGCTGCATCTGCCGCAACAACACCAGGTTCTCCAGGGTGTTGCGCAACAAGGCGGCGAAGGTGAACTCCCCTAGGAGAAACACGGCCGGCAGCACCGCAGCGACAAATGGGTCCAGGCGGGTGACGACCTGGGCCAGGAATCCAAAGGCGATCAGCGCGCTGGACACTGCGCCCATGTAGATGGTGGCGCGCCCGGTCATCTCCCCGACGTTGGCGCTGCGGGCGGCTTGGAGCACGAACTGCTCGGTGGTCAGGGCGCTGATGAACGCCTGCTCGCGTGCTTGTTGCTCCATGCTGACGCTCCTATGGCTAAGAGGATCCCTTGGCGAACACCTCGGCGGCGAGCCAGCATCCTCCACGGATGCCTGTCGGCCTGTCCCAGCTCCGAGTGAGGACCCTTCCTTCAACCTTCGACTCCACGACCGACGATCCAGATATTCACCCAGCATTGAGGGTTCCTTTGCCTCGCCAGAACGAATGAACCTTCGCCGCTCGCTCTCCGCTCAACTCGATCATCCGAGCGGCCGATGTCCGCGGGCCGTTGGCGCATGAGGGGCCTCAGAACGCGGTCGACGATCGGGCCGTGCTCGGAGGCGGACCCTGAACGGCGGCTCCGGCAATCTGTTACTAGCGGCGGTTGGCCTGCCCGGCGCAGTGTCACCACGAAGGGCGCACGCCCGTCTGGCAGGAGCGGAACCTGGCATAGCGGCACCGATTGCATGGCCGTCGACGCGATGACTTGGGCGAAGGGCGTCGCGCTGTTACCGGCGGGCGACCGCGAGTTGCTTGCGGTACTCGCGATAGGTCAACCAGGCGATCAGCGCGTCGAAGATCGTCAAGGCGGTCAGCCCGACGGAGGGTTGGAAGCTCAGCCGGTAGAGTTGGTAGGCGATGAAGACCCCCAGAAAGCCGATCGTCCAGGGATAGGCCCACAGCTGGTTCTTG
>JASLIH010000004.1 GCA_030152105.1 Actinomycetes bacterium | reverse complement strand
TGGTCGGCTGCGGGCTGTACGCGGCCCTGCTGTGGCGCTTCCGGGACCGGCTGGAATGGCAGGCCCTGCGGGGCATCCTGCGCCGGTCGCCGGCCCCCGGGCCCGTCGGGGCCGAGGCGTGAACCGGGGCCGGCTGGTCGTGGCCGGGCTGCTGGTGGCCGCGCTCGCCCTGGCCGTGGTCGCCTTCACCGGCTCCCGGGGCGCCGGCCCGGCCGCCCGGCCCGCGAGCCGTCCCAACGTGCTGGTGATCGTGACCGACGACGCCAGGGCGGAGACGCTGGCGGTGATGCCAAAGACGCGCCGCTGGATGGCCGACGGCGGGGTCACCTACCGCCAGGGGTTCGTGACCACGCCGAGCTGCTGCCCGTCGCGGGCGTCGATCCTCAGCGGCCGCTATGTCCACAACCACGGCGTGCTCCGCCAGCAGCTGGGCGAACGGCTGGACCAACGGACCACCCTGGCCCGGTACCTGCGGGACGCCGGCTACCACACGGCCATGGCCGGCAAGTTCCTCAACCGCTGGTCCCTGCGCCAGCCCCCGCCCCATTTCGACCGCTACGCCCTGGCCAACGGCGGCTACTACGACCAGCTGTGGGAGGTCGACGGCGCCGTGCGCCGGGTCCACACCTACTCGACCACCTTCATCGGCGACCAGGCCCTGGCCTACCTGAGCGAGTTCGAGCGCGACGACGCCCGGCCCTGGTTCGCCTACCTGGCCACCTTCGCCCCCCACGACCCGCGGGTGCCCGAGCCCAGGTACGCGTCGGCCAGCTTCCCGGCCCTCGACCGGGTCGGGGCCGGCCGGCCGAAGCTGGAGGGGGCGCCCCGCTACCTGCGCGACCGGGCCCCGGTGGCCCCGGCCGAGGCGGCCAAGGTCCGCACCGGCCAGCTGCGCACCCTGCTGTCGGTCGACGACATGGTCGACCGGGTCCTGCGCCGGCTCCAGGACACCGGCGAGCTCGAGAGCACGCTGGTCTTCTTCCTCTCCGACAACGGCTACGCCTGGGGGGAGCACGGCCGCGTCGGCAAGTTCACCCCCTACACCGAGTCGATCAAGGTCCCGTTCCTGGTCCGCTGGCCGGGCCGCCTGCCCGCCGGCACGGTCGACGACCGCCTGGTCGCGACCGTCGACATCACCCCGACGGTGCTGGAGGCGGCCGGCGTCCGGCCCGACGAGGGCGTCCCCCTCGACGGCCGCTCGCTGCTGGACGGCCGCCGGCGGGAGCGGCTGCTCGCCGAGTACTGGCAGGACCAGGCCAACGCCCCCGGCATCCGCGACTGGGCGGCCCTGCGCACCGCCGGCTGGCAGTACATCGAGAACTACGACCAGCCCGGCGCCTCCGGCACCTTCCGGGAGTATTACGACCTGACCCGCGACCCGGGCATGGAGCGGAACCTGCTCGCCGACGACGACCCGGGCAACGACCCGCCGGCCGCCATGGCCGCCGAGCTGGCCGCCGCCCGCGCCTGCAAGGGGGAGAGCTGCCCATGAGCCGGTCGGTGTCCGACTCGCCCGTGACCGGTTCGCGGGAGCTGGAGTGGCTGGCCGAGGTGCTGTGGGGGCCGACCCCCGGCGTCGAGCTGGTGGTGGGGTCGGTGCCGGCCGGGGTCCCGGCGACCCAGCGGTGGGGGGTCCTGCCCAGCCTGAGCACGCCCCGGGTGCTGGTGCCGCTGGCCTCCTCCCGGGCCGCCGCCGAGGCCGTCCGCCAGTACAGCGACGGCATGACCCAGCGGGCCCGGCTGGCCAAGGCGGCCGTCGGCCTGGCCCTGCGCAGCGGCGCCCTGCCGTTGTGGCTGCGCCGCCGCGGGCTGGTCGTGGCCGCCGCCGGCCCGGCCGAGGGGAGCCTGCTCGGCGACCACGTGCCCGCAGCCCTCGGCCGCCCCGACCTGGCGGCCGCGATCGTGCTCGGCCCGGTCCGGCCCAACCGCAAGCCGGTGGTCCAGCTCATCGGCCGCGACGGCCAGCCGGTCGGCTACATGAAGGTCGGCTGGAACGACCTGACCCGGCGCCTGGTCCGGGCCGAGGCTGACATGCTCCGGCGCCTGGCCACTTCCGCCCCGCGCAGCTTCACCGCCCCCGACCTGCTCCACCAGGGCCAGTGGCAGGGGCTGGACATCACCATCAGCTCGGCCCTGCCGCACCGGCTCCTGCGCCGCGGGCGCCGCTACGCCCTGCCCCCCCTGCCCGTCTCCCGCGAGATCGCCGGCCTCGGCGGGGTGAGGGAGACGTCTCTGGGGGAGAGCGCCTGGTGGGCCGGGCTCAAGGCCCGGCTGGTCCCGATCGGCCAGGCCGGGGCGGCCGCGGTGCTCGACCCCACCCTGGAGCGGCTGGAGGACCAGGCGACGACCCGGCTGGCCTTCGGGACCTGGCACGGCGACTGGGGGCCGTGGAACCTGCGCTCCACCCCGGGCCGGCTGCTCGTCTGGGACTGGGAGCGCAGCGCCGACGGCGTGCCCCTTGGCTTCGACCTGCTCCACTTCGGCTACCAGACGGCCCTCCAGGGCCTGGGCCAGCCGCCAGAGAAGGCCATCGCCACCGGCCGCGACCGGGCCGCCCCGCACCTGGCCGCGCTGGGCCAGCGGCCGGGGAGCAAGGAGCTGCTGAGCGACCTGTACCTGTTGGAGCGGCTCTGCCGGGCCGCCGAGGCCGAGGTGTCGGCCGTGACCGGGCGACCCGACACGGTCGGGGCCGCCCTGCTCGGCGTCCTCGGCCGCCGCCTAGTGCCAGGGGGGACCGGATGACCGACCGTCGCCTGGTGTTCGTGGGCGGGCTGCACCGCAGCGGCACCACCCCGCTGACGCGCTGCCTGGCCGCCCACCCGCAGATCAGCGGGTTCGAGGGCACCGGGGTCGAGGAGGACGAGGGCCAGCACCTCCAGCGCGTCTACCCGCCGGCCAGGGCCCACGGCGGGCCGGGCAGGTTCGCCCTTGCCCCGGCGGCCCACCTCACCGAGCGCTCACCGCTGCTCACCCCGGACAGCTCGGCCCGCCTGCTCGAGCAGTGGTCGCCCCACTGGGACCTGTCCAGGCCGGTGCTGGTCGAGAAGTCCCCGCCCAACCTGGTGATGACCCGGTTCCTCCAGGGAGCGTTCCCCGAGGCCCGGTTCGTGATGGTGGTCAGGCACCCGGCCATCGTCAGCCTGTCCACCCGCAAATGGGCCCGGCTGCGCTCGCTGGACGCTCTGCTCGGCCACTGGTTCGCCGCCCACCGGACCTTCGAGGAGGACGCCGCCTTCCTCCACCACCTGCTCGTGGTCAAGTACGAGCGCCTGGTCGCCGACCCGCAGGGCACCCTGGCCGAGCTGGCCGCCTTCCTGGAGCTGGACGGCGAGATCCCGGCCGGCGGGATCGACACCCGCCGCAGCGCCACCTACGAGCGCCAGTGGGCCGAGCTGGCCGACGGCGGCCCCTGGCGCCGCGAACGGTTCCGCTCCCTCTGTCGCCGCCACGAGCCGGCGGCCAACCACTTCGGCTACAGCCTCCTCGACCTGGACCGCACCGACCCGTTCCCGGTCGGCTCGACCCGCCCCTCCTGACCGGCCCCGTCGACGACGCCGGCGATCGCCTCGCCGACCCGCTCGACCGCGGTCGCGACCGCGACCTTGGGGTCGTCGCCGGCCCGTAGCCGCTCCCGGAAGCGGAACAGCAGGAACAGGATGTAGGTGGAACCCCGCGGGCCTGCCTTGAAGCGGTGATCAGCGAGGTGAGAGCACGCAGAGCTCGTTGCCCTCAGGGTCGGCGAGCACCGTCCAGGAGACCTCGCCCTGCCCGACGTCAACCAGGGTGGCGCCGAGGTCGAGGAGGCGGGCGACCTCGGCGGCGGGGTCGTCGCCGGGGTGGGGAGCGAGGTCGAGGTGGAGGCGGTTCTTGGTCACCTTCGGGGCGGAGGACCGGACGAGCTCCAGGAACGGGCCCCTGCCCGACGGGTGACGGAGCGCGGCCAGCCGGTCGTCGGCGCCGACCACCGGCCAGGCGGCGGCCTCGGCCCAGAACCGGGCCAGGGCCGGAGGGTCGGCGGCGGCCACAACGACGGCGGCCAGCGGACCGGTACCGGTGTAGCGGTCGCGGGGCTCCAGGACGCAGAGCTCGTTGCCCTCGGGGTCGGCCAGGACCACCCACGGGACCCGGCCCTGGCCGACGTCGGCCAGGGTGGCGCCCAGGTCGAGGAGGCGCGCGACCAGGGCCGTCTGGGCGTCGGCCGACGGGCTGGCCAGGTCGAGGTGGACCCGGTTGGGAACGGTCTTGGCGTCGGGGACGGGGACGAAGACCAGCGGGATGCCGAGGCCGCCGGGCTCCGGAGGCTCGATGGCGACCTCGTGGCGGGTCTCGAAGGTCACCTCCCAGCCGAGGGCCTCGGCCCACCAGTGGCCCGACGCCGCCGGGTCGGCGGCGTCGGCCACGAGGTTGACCAGCCGGGTGGTCACCGCGGCGGCGTCATCGCCCTATGGGGTCCCGGAGAACTGGACGACGCCCTGATGGGAAGCGCCGCCGATGGTGGTGAACTCGCCGCCGAAGGCGACCCGGGAGCTGGTGATCGCCCCCCCGAACGCGCCGAAGACGCCGTCGGCCACGGGGGCCCAGCTCTGGAGGGTGCCGCCGGAGGCGCGCAGGGCGGCCAGGTGGTGGCGGGTCGACGCGCCGACGGTGGTGAAGTGGCCGCCGACGTACAGAATCGAGGATGAGACGACGAGGGCTTCGACGTCACCGTTGGTCGCGACGTTCCAGACCGGGGTGCCCCCGACGTTGGGGCCGTAGGCCTGAACGTACCCGCCGGCGCCGCGACCGCCGGCGAACACCGTGTTACCCGAGGCCGACACCGTCAGCTCCCCGACGACGACGGCGGTGGAGGCCGGGCTCCAGGCCCGGAGGGTGCCGATGCCGCTCGACACGGCGGCCGCGTTGCGGCGCGAGTGGCCGTTGACCAGGGCGAAATCGCCGCCGAAGTACAGCGTGTTGCCGTCGGCGGAGACGTCCAGGGTCAGCACCGTTGCGAAGTTCCCGGCGCCATTGGAGATGCTTGGCTTGAGGCTGGTCAGGTTGCCGCTGGTGGCGTTGAAGGAGGCCAGGCGCTGCCGGCCCGCCCCCTCGGCCGAGTCGAAATCGCCGCCTACGTACACCGTCGAGCCGCTGTTGGAGGTCGTGATCGCCTTGACCTGGTCGTTGACGAAGGGGCTCCAGCCAAAGGCGGCCCCACTGCTGGGGCTCAGCGCGGCCACCCGGGAGCGGGCCGCCCCACCGACCGCCGTGAAGTCCCCGCCCACGTACACCCTGGTCCCGGCGGGGGAGACCTTGAGAGCCCTGACGACGTTGTTGGCGTTCGGGTTCCAGGGCAGCAGGGCCCCGGTGGTGGCGTTGCAGGCGGCCAGCCGGTTGCGGGTCGTGTTGTTGACCTGGGTGAAGCTGCCGCCCAGGTAGATGGTGCCGCCCAGGTAGGCGACGGCGTTGACCCGCCCGTTGGTCTGGCACTGTGACGAGCCACCCCAGTCCGGGGTGGTGCTGACCACGGCCCCGGCCGGGCCGGGCAAGGCCACGGTCAGGGCGAGAGCGGTCGCGACGGTCAGGAGTAGCGCCAGCAGCGGATGCGGGCGCTCGCGCAGCGTCATTCGGTGAAGCCCCCCTTTGCCTTGTTTGGCGTTGAGCCGGCGCGGAGCCTACTCAGGCGGGACCGGCCGACGCCAATCGCTCCCGCAGGGCGGCCAGGCGTTCGTCCGGAACGTCGACATTGCCGCCGGTGCCGCTGCCGACGCGGACGTCCGGCTTGTGCCGGCCGTGGTAGTCCGAGCCGCCGGTGGCCAGCAGGCCGCGCCGCTCGGCCAGGCCGGCCAGGGACCGGCGCAGCTCGTCGTCATGCTGGGAGTGCCAGACCTCGAGGCCGTCGATCCCGGCCTCGATGGCCTCGGCCAGCACCCGGTCACGCTCGCCGGCGGCCAGCCGGCCCGGGTGGGCCAGCACCGCCACCCCGCCCGCCTTGGCCGCGATGGCCACCGCGTCGGTCACCGACACGCTCGGTGCGGGCACATAGGCCGGCCGGCCCGAGGACAGGTAGCGGTCGAAGGCCTCGGCCACGTCGGCCACGGCGCCCCTGGCGACCAGGGCCCTGGCGAAGTGGGCCCGCGACAGGACGCTGTCCCTGGCGACCTCGACGGCGTCGGCGTGGCCAACCCCGGTGAGCCGCCCCAGCCGCTCCCCGATGGCCCGGTTGCGGTCGTCGCGGCCGCGCCGGCACAGCTCGACGGCGTCGGCCAGGCCGGGCTCCAGCAGCCCCTCCCCGTACAGCAGCACGTGGACCACCCGGTCCCCGACCGTCGCCGTGACCTCGCAGCCGGCCAGCACCTCGACCCCGAGGCGCTCCCCGGCCGCCCTGGCCTCGGCCACCGCGGCCACGGTGTCGTGGTCGGTGACGGCCAGGGTCCCGACCCCGGCCGCGGCGGCGGCCGCGACCAGCTCCTCGGGCCGGTCGCTGCCGTCGCTGGCAAGGGTGTGGGCGTGGAGATCGACCGCGGCCACTAGCGGTCGGAGAGGGAGGTGAGCCCGTTGGCCTCCAGCCAGGTGATCACCTGGTGGACCGAGTCGTCGACGCTCTCGGCCTCGGTGTGCAGGACGATCTCGGCGTCGGCGGGCGGCTCGTAGGGGTCGGACACCCCGGTGAAGTTCTTGATCTCGCCGGCCAGGGCCTTGGCGTACAGGCCCTTGACGTCGCGCTCGGCGCAGGTCGAGACGGGCGCGGCCACGTACACCTCGACGAAGTTGTCGACCGCGTTCCGGACCTGGTCGCGGGCCTCCCGGTAGGGGGAGATGGCCGCCACCAGCACGGCCACCCCGTGCTTGGACAGCTTGCCGGCGACATAGCCGATGCGGGCGATGTTGGTGTCGCGGTCCTCCCGGCTGAAGCCGAGGCCCTGGCAGAGGTTGGTGCGGACCTCGTCGCCGTCCAGCAGCTCGACCCGGTGGCCGCGCTCGGCCAGGGCGGGGGCGAGCTTGGCCGCGACGGTCGACTTGCCCGCGCCGGACAGGCCGGTGAGCCAGAGCACGAAGCCGGTCTCGTTGGTCATGGGACGGTGCGCCTTTCGTTGATGGATGGTCAGGAGCGGTAGGCCTCGATCAGCAGCTCGGCCACCTCGGCCCGGGAGAACTCGGGCGGGGGCAGCTCGCCGGCGGCCAGCATGGTCCGCACCTGGGTGCCGGAGAGGGCGACATGCTCGCTGTCGGGGTGAGGGCAGGTCTTGCCGGTGGCCATGGCCAGGCAGCGCCGGCAGTAGAAGGCGTTGTCGAAGCGCAGCGGGGTGATGCCCAGGTCCTCGGCGGGCAGCGAGGCGATCAGCTCCTGGGCCTCGAAGGTGCCGTAGTAGCTGCCCACGCCGGCGTGGTCGCGGCCGACGATGAAGTGGGTGCAGCCGTAGTTCTTGCGGACCAGGGCGTGCAGCACGGCCTCGCGCGGCCCGGCGTAGCGCATCGGGGCGACCAGGGCGGCCAGCAGGACCCGGGAGGGCGGGAAGTAGCCGAGCACCGCCTCGTAGGCCCGCATGCGGACCTCGGCGGGCACGTCGCCCTCCTTGGTCGGGCCGACCAGCGGGTGCAGCAGCAGCCCGTCGACCATCTCGAGGGCGCACTTCATCAGATACTCATGGGCCCGGTGGACCGGGTTGCGGGTCTGGAACCCGACCACCGTGCTCCAGCCCCGTGAGGCGAAGGCCGCCCGGGTCTCGGCCGGGGTCAGGGCACGGGCCCCCACCGGGCCGTCAAGGGGCTCGACCACGGCCTGGATCGGGCCGGCGACGGCGCGCGCCGGGGAGCCCAGCACCCGGGCCACGCCCGGGTGCTCGGGGTCGGTGGTGCCGTAGACCAGCTGGGCCTCGGCGTCGCGGTCGCGCTCGAACACCTCGGCGACCTCGAGCACACCCAGCAGCTCGCCCCGCTCGGTCCGCAGGGCCAGGCGGCCGGCGTCGATCTGGACCCCGTCGGGGATCCCGAGGCACACCGGGATCGGCCACAGGGTGCCGTCGGGCAGGCGCATCGACTCGGTGACCGACTCGTGCTCCTTGGCCCCGAGGAAGCCGGTCAGCGGGCTGTAGGCGCCGGTGGCCAGGGCACGCAGGTCGGCCGCCTCGGCCGCGGTCAGCGGCAGGGAGGGAAGCGGGCTGGACGCAAGCGCGCTCGCCTCGTCGGCGTCGAGGCGCCGGTCGACGAGCTGGCCGCCGTGCGGCAGGCCGCCGCGCGGGCCGGTCAACGTCTGCTCGCTGATCGTCACAGTTGCTGCTCCTTCTGGTTCGTCTCGTCGCTACCGGTCAGTGACCCGGACCGCCGGGGGTCAGCTCGAGCTCCATCGAGCGCTGCATGGCGAAGGTGGCGGCCTCGAGCTTGGAGTGCATGCCGAGCTTCTCGAGGATGTTCTGGATGTGCGTCCGGACCGTATGTTGGCTGATGAACAGATCCCGCCCGATCCGGGCGTTGTCCCAGCCCCGGCTGAGCAGGGCGAGCACCTGGCGCTCGCGGGGGGAGAGGCGCGACAGCGGCGAGTCGGGCGCCCGGTCCCGCGAGACCATGCGGCGGGCCAGCTCCAGGAGCATGCCCCGGGGCACCGCCCCCTCGCCCTGCATGACCGCCCCGGCGACCCGCAGCACCGTGCTGGCGCCGTAGGTCTTGCCGACGACCCCGGCGGCGCCGGCGCGGATCGCGGCCAGCAGCAGCTCGGCGTCGTGGTCGTCGCCGAGCACGATCACCCGCGTCTCGGGGCAGGCCTCGAGCATCCGGATGACCAGGTTGGGCGAGCCTTCGAGGCCCAGGGCGGCGTCCACCAGCACCAGATCGGGGCGGAGGCTGGAGACATGGGCGAAGGCGTCGTCGGCCGACGAGCAGCGGCCGACCACGTGGTGGGCGTCGTCCCGTGAGAACAACGCCTCCAGCGCCTCGTTGAACAGCGGCTGCGAATCCGCCAGCAGCACTCTTGCCATGACCGTCCTGTCTTCCGAGCGAGCTCTCGCGAGCCTTCCGGCTGCCTACTCTGGCCGATCGGCACGCCACGGCCCTACCTCAGCCGCCGTAAGTCGTAGTACGACAGTCGACGCCAGTTGCCGATAGCTGGAGGCCCGTTCGCGGCGTATCGGCGTACTCGCGGGGAATTCGCGGCCCAACGCTCCACGATTTGGGGGATTTTCATGCAGCCGTACCATCACTAGTCACTTCTTCAGATGGGCACCGTGTCCCCCCGAGCAGTACGTTGAGGCCCACAAGTAGCGATAGGGGGACTACTTCAGTGGCTTCAGCGTGTCGGCCGGGATGCGCGCAGGCTACGCCGGATGACGTTGCCATGCTCGCGCACGAGTTGCGCCGGCGGATGGCGGCGGTCCGCGTCGCCGGCGAGGCGATCGCCATGCTCCGCGAGCAGGGCCTCGACCTCATGCCCATGCTCGACCTGCTCCTGGCCGAGGTGGCCGACCTGGACGAGCTGGCCGTCGAGGTGCTCGGCGACCGCCGGGCCGAGGCCGGCTCCGAGCCCGCGACAGCCCCGCCCGACGTGGCCGTGACGGTGCAGGCGGCGGCCAGGACCGTCGCCGTGGCCCGGGGGGCGACCGTGCGGGTCCAGGCCGGCGTCCAGGCCGAGGTCGAGGCCAGCCCGACCATGCTCCGCCAGGCGATCGAGAACCTGATCGACAACGCGGCCGCCCACGGCGGGCCCGACGGGGTCGAGGTCGACGTCCGGGCCGACCCGGCGACCGGCCAGGTCGAGGTGGTGGTGGCCGACCGCGGCGACGGGGGCGAGGTCCCCAGCGGCCACGGCATCGGGCTGTTCGTGGTCCGCCGGTTCCTGGACGAGGCCGGAGGCCGCTCCTGGGTGGCGCCACGGGAGGGCGGCGGCACCCTGGTCGGGCTGTGCCTGCCTCTGCGGCCCGACGCCGAGCCAGATCCACTGGACATCGCCGTCAGCACCTGATCGGCGGCTCTCGGGGGGGAAGCGGCAATGCGACAATCGGTCCGGGTCGTGCTGGCCGACGACCACGACGCCTTCGTCGAGGGCCTCGGCATGGTCCTGTCGGCCGAGGACGACCTGGAGATCGTCGCCCTGGCCGGCGACGGCGCCTCGACCCTCCAGGCGGTCTCGACCCACCATCCCGACGTGCTGGTGGTCGACACCGAGATGCCCGGGCCGGCCGTCACCGAGCTGGTCCGCCTGGTCGGCCAGGCCGAGCCGGGGACCCGGGTGCTGCTCCTGGCCGAGGATGCCCGCCCCGGCCCCTCCGGCGACCCCGACCCCGACGGCCCCGCCGGCATGAGCCGGGCCGCCACGGGCCACGAACTGGCCGAGGCCATCCGTGCCGTCGCCGCCGGCTTCCGGGTCGTCGCGGCCGCCCCCCCGGCCCCCCATCCAGCCCGCCAGGCGTCACCCTCAGTCCGCCAGGCCTCACCCCAATCCCGCCAGGCCTCACCCCCGCCCCGCCGTGCCGGGGCCCCCGAACGGGAGGGTAACCGAGACGCGGGTGGGGGGCTCGGCGCTGTCCACAGCCCCGAGCGGCCCGGGTGGCCCGAGCGGTCCGGGTGGCCCGAGCGGTCCGGGTGGCCCGAGCGGGACCCCCAGGCCGAGCGGGACCTCCAGGCCGAGCAGGACCTGCACGCCGAGCTGCTGCTGCGCAGCCTGTCGGTGCGCGAGCGCCAGATCCTCGACCTGCTGGCCCGTGGCTACTCCAACCGCCGCATCGCCGAGGCCTGCTACCTGTCGCTCAACACCGTCCGCACCCATGTCCAGAACGTGCTGGTCAAGCTGGGCGTACACTCCAAGCTGGAGGCGGCCGCACTGGCCGTGCGCCAGGGCCTGGTCCACATCGAGGACTATCCGGCCTAGGCGCGAACCCCGCCTACAGCCTGGAGGTCGTTGACGTCCGTGGGTGCCGGCCAGCTCCACCGTCGCAACTTTCTCAAGGCCGGCGCCGGGGCGGTGGTCGGCGGGGTGCTCGCCTGGCGCTTCTGGCCCTGGCGGCGGGACGGCGGGACGGCGACCCCGGCCGGACCCGCCCCCGAGCCGGTGCCGCCGCCGGCTGGGCTGGCCGCCGTCGACCGGCTCCCCACCGACCGCACCCGGACCTGGCTGGGCCCGCCCTACTGGGCCAACCGGCTCCAGGACTGGCGGCTGCACCAGGGCCGGCTGGAGTGCGTCACCACCAGCGGCCCGATGCGCACCCGCACCGTCGCCGTCCTGACCAGGGAGCTGGTCGCCGGCGACCAGCCGGGCCGCATCGGGGTCCGCACCGGCACCCTGGCCACCGGCGACGGGTTCTCGGGGTTCCTGGTCGGGGCCGGCGGCGGCCGGCTCGACCACCGGGCCGCCGCCCTCGTCCAGGGCGCCTCCGGCCAGGGCGGCGGCATCCTCTGCACCTACGAGGCCGACGGCAGCGTCGGCTTCCGCGACCACACCGACGAAGCCCGCCAGTTCGCCTACACCCCCCTCCCGGGCACGGTCCACGCCGGCCAGCCCCGGCCCCGGGCCCTCGACGAGGACGTGGAGCTGGTCCTGGAGCTCACCCCGCGCGGCCAGGGCCGCTACCGGCTCCGCCTCCAGGCGAGCGACCGCCAAGGGCGGCCGCTGGCCGCGGCCCGCCTCGACGGGGTGGACGGGGCCGCCCTGCGCGGCGGGATCATGCTGGTCTCGTCCTCGGCCGACCCCAAGGGCGGGGCCCGCCACTGGTTCGCCGGCCTCGGCACCGCCGGGGCCAAGGTGGCCAGGCGGCCGGAGCGGGCCGAGGGCCCGGTCCTCGGCACCCTCTACACCCTCAACGGCCCCGTGCTGAAGCTGACCGCCCAGCTCCTGCCCGTGGGCGACGGCGACCCGGGCGAGGTCCGGCTCCAGCTGCGCCACCCCGGCGGCGGCTGGGAGGACAAGGCCGCGGCCCCGGTCGGGCCCGGGTTCGCGGCCGCCTTCCGGGTGACCGACTGGGACGGCGCCGCCGAGCGCGGCTACCGGGTCGTGTGGGGGACCGGGACCGCCGAGGAGCAGGCCTACGAGGGCACGGTGGCCGCCGACCCGGCGGGCGACGACGAGCTGCGGGTCGGGCTGCTCGACTGCACCATCCACAGCTACCGGCCGCTGAACGTGGGCAGCGACGTGCACGACCACCTGGCCGGGTCGGTCCCGCTGGGGCTGTACACCGGGCGCAACCTGTACTTCCCCTACGCCGAGCTGGTCGCCGACCTGGGCCGGCGCAAGCCGCAGCTGCTGGCCGCCGTGGGCGACCAGTACTACGAGCACCGGCCCACGACCAGGGAGCAGGGCCCCGAGCCGACCCTCGACGTGCTGTACCGCTGGTACCTGTGGCTGTGGGCGTTCCGCGACCTGACCCGCTCGGTCCCGACGGTGGTGCTGGTCGACGACCACGACGTCTACCACCCCAACCTGTGGGGCAACGCCGGCGCGCCCGCCCCTGGCGGCGACTACCGCCAGGGCGGCTACATCCACCCGGCCGCCTGGGTCAACCTGGTGCAGCGGGTCCAGACCAGCCACAACCCCGACCCCTACGACCCGGCCCCGGTGGCCCAGGGCATCGGGGTCTACTACGGCGCCTTCCGCTACGGCGGGGTCGGGTTCGCCCTGGTCGAGGACCGCAAGTTCAAGAACGGCGACAAGGACAACCGCGACCCGGCCGGCCGGCGCTACGACCTGACCATCCTCGGCGACCGCCAGGAGCGGTTCCTGGCCGAGTGGGCGGCCGCCGACCCGGGCCGGCCCAAGATCTGCTTCTCCCAGACCCTCTGGGGGTGCCTGCAGACCGACGAACGGGGCCGGCCCCAGTTCGACTCGGACGCCGACGCCGCCGTGGCCGCCCGCCGCACCGCCCTCGAGCTGGTCAAGCGGGCCGGGGCGCTGCTGCTGTCGGGCGACCAGCACCTGCCCAGCCTGGTCCGCCATGGCCTGGACCGCTTCGACGACGGCCCCGTCCAGTTCGTCGCCCCGGCCGCCGGCACCGCCTGGCAGCGCTGGTTCGAGCCGGCCGGCGGCCTGCCCAACCCCGGGGCCACCCCCAACACCGGCGACTTCACCGACGCCTACGGCAACCGCATGCGGGTCCTGGCCGTGGCCAACCCCCGGCTGACCAAGGCGGCGTTCCGGGCCGCCCGCAAGGGCCGCAACGCCGGGCTGGGCGACCGCGGCCGCAAGCGCGAGGGCTACGGCCTGGTCCGGGTGGACAAGGCGGGCCGCCAGTTCGTGATCGAGTGCTGGCCCTGGGACGGCGGCGAGCAGTTCCCCGGCTGGCCCTACCGGCTGCCGTTCCCCGAGGTGTAACCGAACAGGCCGGCGACGTCGGCGGTCAGGGCGCGGATGCGGGCCACCTCCTCGTCGGTGAGGCGATCGCGCCACACACCGAGGTTGGCCCGGCTGTCCAGGCGGCGGGCGGCCGTCTTGGACACCCCGCCGCCCGACACCGACCAGCGCATCGCGCCGCCGCCCGACCCGGCCGAGGTCGCGGCCAGGATGGCCCGCTCGGCGCCGGGCCCGAAGGGCAGGCCGAGCCGGCCGTAGAGAGACCGGAACGCCGGCACCGGGTCGGCCGACAGGTCCTCGTGGCGGACCACCTCCAGGCCGGGGAGCTCGTGGCGGTAGCCGGCCACCGTCCCGTAGATCACCCGCCAGAGCAGGCTGGCCGGCCCGACCCCGCCGTCGCCGTCCAGGGCGGCCTCCAGGTCGGGCACGAACCGGGCCAGGCGGTCCCGGACCAGGGCCGGCTGGGCCAGCAGCTCGGCCAGCCGCGGGGTCCAGCCGAGCCGGCGCCAGCTGGACACCGTGGCCACCGGGTCGCGGACCGTGACCACCACCTGGCAGCCGACCCGCCGGGCCAGCCACGGGGCCGCGAACACCGCATAGGGGTCGTCGAGCAGGGCCCGGCGCCCGCGCAGCCGCCCCAGCCCGAACCCGGCCGTGTACTTGAGCGCCCGCAGCAGGTCGTAGGGGCCGTGGTTGCGGCGCACCTCGGCCAGCGGGTGGAACCGCAGCCGCACCGTGTCCCGGAAGGCCGGCAGCCAGACCCGCTCGTTGTGCTCGCTGATGTACTGGAAGGCATGGGTGACGTCGGCCCGCAGCACCCCCGGCGAACGGCCGGGCGGGTGCTGGGGGTTGAGCGGCTCGTTGACGTACACCAGCGCGCCGCTCGCCTCCAGCATCTTGCCGACCCAGCTCGTCGCCGTCCTGGGCATGCCCGTGACCAGCAGCGGAGCCCCCCCGTGGGCGCTCACTTGCGGGCGTTGACCTCTTCGATCACCTTGGCCGCCATGTGCGAGGGCAGCTCCTCGTAGTGGGAGAAGCGCCGCGCGAACGAGCCCTTGCCCCTGGTCATCGAGCGCAGGTCGATGGCGTAGCGGACCACCTCGGCCTCGGGGGTGGTCGCCCGGACCAGCGTCTTGCCGGTGCCGACGGGGTCGGTGCCGACCACCCGGCCGCGCCGCGACGACAGGTCGCCGAGGATGTCGCCGACGAACTCGTCGGGCACCAGCACCTCCAGCTCGAGCACGGGCTCCAGGAGGGTGATCTCGGCGGTGGCCGCCGCCTCCTTGAGGGCCATGTTG
>JASLIH010000549.1 GCA_030152105.1 Actinomycetes bacterium | reverse complement strand
GATCGTGTTCGTCTCGGGCATCGGCTGCTCCTCGCGCTTCCCCTACTACATGAACACCTACGGGATGCACTCGATCCACGGCCGGGCCCCGGCGATCGCCACCGGGCTGTCGGTGACCCGCCCCGACCTGTCGGTCTGGGTGATCACCGGCGACGGGGACGCCCTGTCGATCGGCGGCAACCACCTGATCCACGCCCTGCGGCGCAACGTCAACCTCAAGATCCTGCTGTTCAACAACCAGATCTACGGGCTGACCAAGGGGCAGTACTCCCCCACCAGCGAGATGGGCAAGATCACCAAGTCGACGCCGATGGGGTCGCTGGACCAGCCGTTCAACCCGGTCAGCGTGGCCCTCGGGGTCGAGGCGACGTTCGTCGCCCGGTCGATCGACTCCGACCGCGGCCACCTCACCGAGGTGCTGCGCAAGGCGGCCGCCCACAAGGGCACCGCGTTCGTGGAGATCTACCAGAACTGCAACATCTTCAACGACGGCGCCTTCGACCTGCTGAAGGAGCCCGACACCCGGGCCGACAACCAGATCCGCCTCGAGCACGGCAAGCCGATCCGCTTCGGCAGGGACGGCGAGCGGGGGGTCCGGCTGACCGACGACTGCCGGGTCGAGCTGGTCGAGGTGGCCGACGTCGGCGAGGACGCGCTGCTGGTCCACGACGAGCACCGGGCCGAGCCGAGCCTGGCCTTCATGCTGTGCCGGCTGTCGCACGGGGCCGACGGGCCGACCCCGATCGGGGTGTTCCGCGACGTGGACCGGCCGGTGTACGACGAGCTCATGTCCGAGCAGCTCGACGCGGCCGCGGCCAGGCAGGGACGCGGCGAGCTGGCCAAACTGCTCCACGGCGGGGACACGTGGGAGCTCGGCTGAGCCTGGACGCCGGCGTGGACATCAAGGGGCTGGCCGAGGCGGCCAGGGCCGCGGGCCGCCTCGGCATCGACACCGAGTTCATGTCCGAGGGCCGCTACCGGGCCCTGCTCTGCCTGGTCGGGGTGGTGGTGCCCGATGCGGAGGGCGAGCCCGTGGTCGAGCTGGTCGACCCGCTGGACGGCGGCATCGACCCGGGGCCGCTGGCCGAGGTCCTGGCCGACCCAGAGGTCGAGGTGGTGCTGCACGCCGGGCGCCAGGACGTCGCCCTGCTCCGGCGGGTATGGCGGACCGAGGTCCGGGG
The DNA here is from genome assembly GCA_030152105.1 of Actinomycetes bacterium. The sequence continues at coordinate 5,945 of JASLIH010000549.1, read as the reverse complement.
GGTGTTCGACACCCAGGTCGCGGCCGGGTTCGCCGGCTTCGGGGCCCAGACCGGCTACGGCAGCCTGCTCAACGACGTGCTCGGGCTGCGCCTGGCCAAGTCGGCCAGCTTCACCCGCTGGGACGACCGGCCCCTCAGCCCCGAGCAGCTCTCCTACGCCCGCGACGACGTTGCCCATCTGCTGCGCCTGGCCGACGCCCTCCAGGAGCGGCTGTCGGCCAGCGGCCGGCTCCAGTGGGCCCGGGAGGAGTGCCGACGCCTTGAGGAGTCGACCGACGAGCGCGACCCGTGGTTGGCCTGGCAGCGGCTGCCCCGGATCGCCCAGCTGAACCCGCGGGCCCGGGCGGTCGCCCGCGAGCTGGCGGCCTGGCGGGAGCAGACCGCCGCCGCCGAGGACCGCCCGGTCTCCTCCGTGCTCGGCGACGCCCCGCTGGTCGAGGTGGCCAAGCGCCGGCCGGTGGCCCCGTCGGCCCTGGAGCGGATCCGCGGCCTCCAGCCCTCGACCCTGCGCCGCCGGGCCGACGCCATCGTGGCCGCGGTCGCCCGCGGGATGGCCGCCGAGCCCCTGCCCGCCGAGGTGGTGGAGCGGCCCGACTCCAACCCGGCCGACGTGCCCGCCATCGCCCTGTCCGAGGCGCTGGTCCGGGCTCGGGCGCTGGACGCTGGCCTGGCCTACGAGCTGGTCGCCGCCCGCAACGACCTGGCCCAGGTCGTGGCCGCGGCCCGCCGCGGGCAGCCCGAGCCGCCGGTCCGCACCCTGCAGGGCTGGCGCCGCGACCTGGTCGGCGGCGAGCTCCTGGAGCTGCTGGCCGGCCGCCGCTCCCTGGCCATCGACGGGTCCGGCCGCCTGGAGATCAGCCGCCGCTGACCCGGGAGCGCACGTGGGTCACCTGCTGGGTTCGCCGATCCGGGCGGTGCCGTGCATGCCGTAGGCGTAGTGGCCGGGGAGGTGGCAGGCGAACTCGAGGGTCTGGCCGTCGAGGGTGAGGGGGAAGCTGTAGGTGGTGGCGGCTTCCTGGCCGGCGGCGACCGAGCGTTCGCCGGGGACGTCGCCGTGGTGGTGACGTTCGCGACCCTGCTCGTGGCGGCGCTGGACGGCGGGGTCGCCGAGGATGAACTCGTGGTCGATCGGGTCGGTGTTGCGGAGCACGAACCGGACCCGCTCGCCCGGCTCGACCCGGACCACTGACGGCTCGAAATGGGAGTGGTGCATGGTCAGCACCACCGTCCGCGCTCCCCCGTCGCCGGCCCGCGAACCGGGCGACCAGACGGCGACCAGGGCGACCGTGCCACAGGCGACGAGGGCCAGGGCGACGGCGAGATGCCAGGGGCGTGGGCGCATGCGGCCTCCAGGGTCGAGGGCGGGCGGGACAATGGGCGTGCAGCAGGTTGGACGTCGCCGCCGGGGCGGTGGTTCCTGCCGGCCGAGGTGGGTCGCCTTGCGTTGGCGACGGCTGGCGGGCGAGGCTCTGGAGGACAGTCGGCGATCGTCGGTGGAGGTGAGGCGCACGGTGAGCCAGTGGGCCACCCCACCACGGCCGGCGTCGGCTGGGCTGATCGCTTGCTGACCCGGCTGCGGCGACGCCAGGAGTGGCAGTTCTTCGGGGTGCTCTACAAGACCGACCCGGGCCTGGCCGTGGCCTGGTGGGTGGTCCTGGTCGCCCGGGGCCTGCTGCCGGTGGGGTTCGCGGTGGCCACCGGGGCGCTGGTCGGGGCGGTGCAGGGCGGGGGCGACCTGGCCGGGCCGCTGGTCGGCGTCGGGGTGGCGTTCGTGCTGCTCCAGGTGCTGCGGCCGCTCCACCAGGCGATCGGCACCAACCTCGGCGACCGGACCGCCGCCTGGCTGTACGACCGGCTGACCGAGGCCTGCCTGCGGCCGGCGGGCATGGGCCACCTCGAGGATGCGGCCCTCAGCCGCGACCTGACCGCGGCCCGCGACTTCGACCTGGGCATGACCGGCCCGCCGCTGTCGATCTCGATGGACTTCATCGCCGCCGGCCTGGTCGAGCTGGTCGGCGGGCTGGCCGCGGCCGTCGTCCTGGCCAGGTTCGCCTGGTGGGCGCCGCTGCTGCTGGGCGGGGCCTGGCTGGCCACCCACTGGCTGCTGCGCGAGAGCTCGGTCTGGCGCGACCGGGCCACCGAGGAGGTCCGGTCGGCCCAGCGCGACGCCGACTACACCTACCGGCTGGCCGTCGACCCGCCGGCAGCCAAGGAGCTGCGGCTGTTCGGCCTGGCCGAGTGGACGATCGAGCGCTTCACCGCCCACCGGCGGCGGCTGCACGAGCTCCAGTACCGGGCTACCCGGCTGCGGGAGCGGCCCCTGGTCTGGAGCGTGACCCTGGTCGTGGCGGCCAACCTGGTCGTCTTCTGGGCCCTGGCCGACGCCGCCGCCAGTGGCCGGCTTGGCCTCGACCAGGTGGTGGTGTTCGCCCAGGTCGCCGTCGGGGCCAGCGCGATCGCCTTCGGCGGGCTCAACTGGGCGCTGGACGGCGCCGCCGCCCCGGTGGCGGCGTCGTTGCGGGTCACGCCGGCCATGGAGGCGGCCGGCGGGCTGGTCTCCGGCTCCCGCCCGGCCGAGGCCATGCCGGCGGCCGGGATCCGGTTCCGCGGTCTCCGCTTCGCCTACCCGGGCGGCGGGCCGGTGCTCGACGGCCTCGACCTCGACATCCCGGCCGGGACATCGCTGGCCATCGTCGGGCAGAACGGCGCCGGCAAGACCACCCTGGCCAAGCTGCTGTGCCGGCTCTACGACCCGCAGGCGGGGGCGGTCGAGGTCGACGGGACCGACCTGCGCGAGCTCGACCTGGACCGCTGGCGGGCCCGGGTCGCGGCCGTGTTCCAGGACTTCATCCGCTTCGAGCTGCCCCTGCGCGACAACGTGGCCCCGACCGGCGCCGACGACGACAGCGTGCTGGCCGCGCTGGCGTCCGCCGGAGCCGACGGCCTCGCCGGGCTCGACACCGTCCTGGCCCGCGGCTACCAGGGCGGGATCGACCTGTCGGGCGGCCAGTGGCAGCGGGTCGCCCTGGCAAGGGCGCTGTGCGCGGTCCGGCTGGGCGCCGGGGTCGTCCTCCTGGACGAGCCCACCGCCCAGCTCGACGTGCGCGGCGAGGCCGAGATCTTCGACCGGATCCTGGCCGCGACCCGGCACTGCACGACCATCCTCATCTCCCACCGGTTCTCGACCGTCCGCCACGCCGACCGCATCTGCGTGCTCGAGGGCGGCCGGGTTGTCGAGCTGGGCAGCCACCACGAGCTGATGGCCATCGGCGGCCGCTACCGCACGATGTTCGACCTCCAGGCCAGCCGCTTCACCGCCGCCGAGGACGAGGAGGGGGTCGCCTATGACCGTCTCGGCTGAGCCGTTGGCCACCCACCCGCCCCGGCCGGTCTCCGACGACCTCCCCCCGGCCCTGTCGTCGATGTGGCGGCTGTGCAAGCTCGGCTACCGGCACGAGCCCGGGCTGCTGGTCGCGTCCTTCCTGCTGTCGCTGGCGGCGGCACTGCCGGACGCGCTTCTGGCCTTGTGGCTGGCCCTGCTCGGCAAGGGGGTGCTGGAGGGCGACCGGCGCCTGCTGCTGGTGGCCGCGACCGGGCTCGGGCTGTCGGCGGCCGCCACCTGGGTCCTGCGGGTGGTCGACTCGCGGGTCCAGCGCCGCTTTCGCGACCGGGTCACCATCGCCCTCGAGGCCCATGTGGCCCGCCTCCAGGCCTCGGTGGCCACCATCGCCCACCAGGAACGACCCGAGTGGCTGGACCGCCTGACCGTGCTCCGCGAGCAGGTGTTCGTGCTCGACCACCTGTACATGTCGCTGTTCTCCACCGCCGGGTGGGTCCTGCGGCTGGGTGTGACCGTCGCGCTGCTGGTCTCGATCAACCCGTGGCTGGCCGGCCTGGCCCTGTTCGCCCTGCCGACGATCCTGACCTCGGCCTGGCGCCCGGCGGTGGAACGCCAGGCCCAGGAGCGTGGCGCCCAGTCGAGCCGGCTGGCCCGCCACCTGTTCGCCACCGCCACCACCGCCCCGCCCGGCAAGGAGGTTCGGGTCACCGGCATCGGCCCCCGGCTGGCCGCCGACCGCCGGGCCGCCTGGGAGCGCTGGTACGGGCCGCTGGCCAGGGCCCGCTGGGGGTCGGCGGCCTGGCACTCGGCCGCCTGGGCGGTGTTCGGGGCCGGCTACGTGGGCGCGGTCGTGCTGGTGGCCTCGGTGCTGGACGCCGGCCCGGCGGCGGTGCTGCTGGTCCTGGCCGCCGGGTCGCGGCTGTCGGCCTACATCGGGGCCACCGCCTTCGAGATCGGGTTCCTGCGCGGCATCTGGATGGACGGGTCGCGCCGGCTGGCCTGGCTGGAGGACTACGCCGCGGCGGTGGCGGCCTCGGCCGGCGAGCCGGTGCCGGCCGCCCTGGCCGACGGGATCCGCCTGGAGCGGGTGTCGTTCGCCTACCCGGGCACCGACCGCCTCGCCCTGGACGACCTCTCCCTCGCGCTGCCCGCGGGCACGGTCGTGGCCCTGGTCGGTGAGAACGGCGCCGGCAAGACGACCCTGGTCAAGCTGCTCTGCAAGCTGTACGAGCCGACCGCGGGGCGGATCCTGGTCGACGGCCGCCCGCTGGGGCGGATGGACGCCGACGCCTGGCGGTCGCGGCTGGCCGGCGCCTTCCAGGACTTCTTCCGCTTCGAGCTGCGGGCCCGCCACAGCGTCGGCGTCGGTGACCTGCCCCGCCGCGACGACGAGCCGGCGGTGGCCGCCGCCGTCGGCCGGGCCGGGGCCGCCGACATGATCGGCCACCTGGCCGACGGGCTCGACACCCAGCTCGGGCCGACCTGGCCGGGCGGGGTCGAGGTGTCGTTCGGCCAGTGGCAGAAGCTGGCCCTGGCCCGCGGGTTCATGCGCGAGGCGCCGCTACTGCTGGTCCTGGACGAGCCCACCGCCGCCCTGGACGCCGAGACCGAGCATGCCCTGTTCGAGCGCTACGCCGCCGCCGCCCGCTCCGGCAGCGCCATCACCCTGCTGGTGTCGCACCGGTTCTCGACGGTGCGGATGGCCGACCTGATCGTGGTCCTGGACGGGGCCCGCCTGGTCGAGGTGGGCAGCCACGCCGAGCTGCTGGCCCGCGGCGGCCAGTACGCCGAGCTCTACGGCATCCAGGCCGCCGCCTACCGCGACCCGGCGCCCGCCCCGCCGGCCCCAGCCGGCCCCACCGGCTGAAGCTCGGTGATCCGGTAGCGGAAGAACTCGCCGTCGGTGAAGCGGTCCTCTCCCGGATGCCAGCCGAGCCGGCCGGCGCTGGGGATGGTCAGGCCGCCGAAGCTGGCGTGGCCGGTGATCTCGCCCCCGAACCGGTGCCACCGGAAGCCGTCGCCGTCCGGGTCGCCCCAGCGGTCGAAGGCCAGCGAGGTGACCCGCCCGACCCCATCCAGGCGCAGGTGCAGCTCGACCGGCGTCCCCCCCACCTCGAAGGCGGCCGTGACCTCGTCGTCGGCCTGGGCCGACCAGCGGACCCCGAACCGGGGCAGCAGGGCCGTCGGCAGCCACACCCCCTCGGCCCCGGCCCGGCCGGCGGCGCTGCGGGACACGTCCGGGCCGCCGCCGGCGGCCACGGTGACCAGGCCGGCCAGCTTCCACTCCATGGCGCCGGCCCCCTCCAGGTAGCGGTCGCCGCCGGCGATCAGCCCGGCCGCCCTGGCCGTCCAGACGAAGCCGTGGTGGGGGGTGGTGCTCATGCCCCCCAGTGTCGTCCCGGCGGGCCGGTCAGCGTAGGGCCGAACGACCCCTCCTGGTCAGGACCAGCCCGGCAAGGGCGGCGGCGACGGCCACGGCCACCGCCGGCCAGGCAAGCCACCCCGCCCCGCCGGCCGGGACCGGCGCGCCCGTCGCTGTCCCGGCCACCGACGCCGGGACGGCCAGACCGGCGGCCACCGGCGAGGGGCTGTGGCGGCCGCTGGC
>JASLIH010000494.1 GCA_030152105.1 Actinomycetes bacterium | reverse complement strand
GAGCACGGCGTGGCTGCGCGCAGGCCACTGGGCTGTCCTCATCATGCTCACCTAGCGTGTCGCCGTCATCGTCATCCAGCGTGTCCCAGCCCTCGTCGACGGAGTCCCACGCGATCGAAGGGCGAGTCAGGCACCGTCATGGTCTGCTGGTCGCTGAGGGTCGAGCTGGCCGCCTGGGCTGGCTGCGGTCACCAGGCCCGCGCGAACCGCCAGGCCACCAGAGAGGCTGGCCACGCGATGGTCACCAGCGCCCCGAGGATGTGCGCAGCCGGCGAGCTGCACGAGACCAACCGCTACCTGCCGGCGGTGCGCCGTCTCGGCGTCCCGGTGCTGGTGGCCGACATCCGCCTGCCCGAGACCCTGGAGGTCCTGCACGTTGGCCGGGCCCGCTCGGTGGTCGTGGTCACCTCAAGCGACATCGTCAACCTCGAGACGGCCCTGAACATCCAGGCGCTCAACCCGGACATCCGGGTGGTGCAGCGCCTGTTCGACCCCGACCTGGCCGCCCGGGTCGAGCGGGCCTTCGGCTTCCACATCTCCCGCAGCCCCTCGGCCCTGGCCGCCCCCGCCTTCGCCGCCGCCGCGGCCGGCGAGCACGTGCTGGCCACGATCGCGGTCGGGGCGGCGGTCCTGGCCGTGGCCCGCCTTCGGGTCGAGCCAGGCTCCCGGGCCGAGGGCCGCACTGTGGCCGAACTGGAGGCCGCGGCCGGCAGCCGGGTTCTCCTCCTGAACCTGCTGGACGGCGGTCCCGGCCCGAGCTGGCACCCCGACGGCGCCACCCACCTGGCCGGCGGCGCCGAGCTCGTCGTGGTCGTCCCCCGCGGCCAGCTCGGCCGCATCCTCGCTTGGACCGAGACCGCCGCCCACGCCAACCGCCACGCCCACAACTGAACCCAAGGGAGCCACGGCGCGCGCACGGCTACCGCTGCTCGACGGCGTCTTGGAGATGTCGACCGCGACCACACTCACGACCCGGCACGAACCGGCGGGGCCGAGGACCCGTCAGCAACCCTGGTCGAGGGCTGCTCGATGGCCGACCGAGGTGTCTGCTGTGTTACGGCAGGGACTGACGCTAGGCCGTTACCAGCTCAGAGGTTGCCAGCATTCCGCCAGCAACGATGCCTCACGACACCACACGCTGCACCGTGTCACTTTGAAGCCATTCGCCTGCTGAGCAGCGTGGATATGAGGTAACGCGGGGGAAGGTGATGGGTTGTGAGTGGCTGGCTCGTCATGGCATGCAAGGGGTCAGGGGTTCGTACCTCCGTAGCTCCATCATTCCATCTGAAGTGCGTCGTGCCCGATGCGTGCCCGCGGCCTCGACGGAGATCACCGGCTGGCCGCGAAGCTGCACGTCAGCAGGCCAACGCATCGATGAGCGCCTGCTCCCTCTCAAGGCGGAGCCGAGGGAGCTAGAAAGGGGCCGGGGACACCCCCGGCTCCCTCATCGCTTCGGTTTTCGCACCTCTTAAATATCGGCGATAGCGATCATTCATGGACAACAAGGGTCGGGGGACCGTTCCATACGGAGCGGTCGGCGGGTGCTTCCCGAGCTCGCGGTTAAGAACCGGGCCCCGCAGACGGAGTACGCGCACACACCTCTGGGGTCAGCGGATCATCGCGGGCTGCCCCTCGGCGGTCCCGCCGGCGATGAACGCAGTGCCCGGGCGTGGGTCGCGGCCATGACTTGAGCGCCCATCGACCTCCACGGAGCAGGAGCGTAGCTGGGCGGTGACTCCGGCCGCCTTGACGCACGGCCCACTCGGTTCGAGGCTGATGAGATGCGGACCGCCGGCGCGAGATCGCCGTTCCCGCCGCGGCGGGGGCAGAAGGAAGGCGGCTCGGGTCCGGACGTTGCCCGTGCTCAGTTGTGCCCGTTGGCGATCCGGCCGGTGCTTTTCGTGGTGGCGGCGAAATGCGCGCTCCATCTCGCGGTCGCTGGCCGGTACGGCTGGCAGCGCGACGAGCTGTATTACGCGGTCGCCGGCCGCCACCTGCAGGGCGGCTACGTCGAGTTCCCGCCGGTGACGGCGTGGCTGTCAGCGCTTGCCCGGGTGCTGTTCGGCTGGTCGCTGATCGGGTTCCGCGCGTTTGCGATCCTGGCCGGTGCGGCCACGATCGTCGTCGCCGCGCTGGTGGCACGCGACCTCGGCGGCGGACGCCGTGCCCAGACTCTGGCGGCGGTGGCGGTCGGGTTCTCGCCGATCCTGGTCGCGACCAACGGGCTCTTCCAGCCGGTCTCCTTCGACCAGTTCGCGACCATGATGGTGCTATGGCTCTCGTTGCGGCTGGCGCTTGGCCGGGGGTCGTGGCCGCTGCTCGGGCTGGCCGTCGGCGTCGGGCTGGAGACCAAGTACACGCTCGCGGTCGTGGCGGTCCTGCTGCTGACGACGTTCCTTGTGTGGCGTCGTGACCTGCTCCGCTCGCCTGGGTTCCCGTTGGCGGTGGCGATCGCAGTCGCGCTGTTTGTCCCGAACCTGATCTGGCAGGCCCAGCACGACTGGACCAGCATCCATTTCTTCCTCGATCCACCCCCGAGCGCCACCGACGAGTCACGCCCGCTCTACGTCCTCAACTTGTTGCTGCTGACCCACCTGGTGGCGGTGCCGGTCGCCGTCGCCGGGATCGTGGCGCTGGTCCGCGACCGGGCGCTGCGCCCGCTGGGCTGGACGGTGGTCGGCACGGTCGTGGCCTACCTGATCCTCGGCGGCAAGTCGTACTACGCGCTGCCGGTGGTGCTGTTCGCCCTCGCCGTCGGTGCGGTCCCCTTCGACCGGTGGGCGACACGCAGCCGGCTGCGGTGGGTCGGGGCGGCGTTTGTGACGCTGTTGGTGGTGTTGTTGCCGATCGGCCTGCCGGTGCTCCCGCTGCAGGTCGCCGACCGGCTGGGTGTCGTGAGCGCCCGCAGCGACTATCAGGACGAGGTGGGCTGGCCGCAACTGGCCCGAGACGTCGAGCGGCAGGCGCACGGCGCCGACGTCGTACTGACGCGGAACTACGGCGAGGCGGGCGCGCTGGAGCTGTTCGGCCATGGCCTGCCGCCGGTCGCCAGCGGGCAGGTGACGTTCCGCTACTGGCGGCCCCCGGTCGGCGGACAGCGTGCCGTGCTGGTCGGGTTCACGCCAGCCGAGGCGAGTTTCTGCCGTGGCTACCAGGCCGTCGCCCGGATCCAGATGCCCGTCGACAACGAGGAACGCGGCCGGCCGATCGCCCGCTGCACCCTTGACGGCAGCCTCGCGCAGGTCTGGCCACAGATCCTCGCCCTAGACGATCCCCCCTGATCCACAACCCAGGAGGCCCCATGCACGCTGCCCCGACAAGCGAGCCCCACCCGGCAACCGCCTTGCTAGGGGAGCCCTGGCGGGGTCTGGGCCAGGGACATCCCCCTGTAAAGACGGGCTGTCCCTGGTCACCGGCATGGTAGTACCCAAGCGGCCCTCCGCTTGAAAACCGGTCGCTCGCTCTAGCGTCGTGGGCTGGATGCTCGGCGTCTGGGGAGGTGGGATTCGTCGGTGCGACGCCGGCAATGGCCGAACGATCGGGTGGACCTCGTCACTGATCATCGTCGGTCGCGACGGCCCGACGGTCTGAAGCCATGCTGATCTACTCGATGAGCGTCTCGGTGGACGGCTTCATCGCCGACCGCGAGGGCGCGTTCGGG
>JASLIH010000481.1 GCA_030152105.1 Actinomycetes bacterium | reverse complement strand
GAGGACGTCCCGGGGGTGGGTAAGACCGTGCTGGCCAAGGCGCTGGCCCGCTCCATCGACTGCACCGTCAGCCGGATCCGGTTCACCCCGGATCTGCTGCCCAGCGACATCACCGGGGTGTCCATCTACAACCGCGGCAGCGAGGACTTCGAGTTCCGGCCCGGACCGGTCTTCGCCAACGTGGTGGTCGGCGACGAGATCAACCGGGCCTCCCCCAAGACCCAGGCCGCCCTGCTCGAGTCCATGGAGGAGCGCCAGGTCACCGTGGACGGGATCACCTACCAGCTCGGGGTGCCGTTCCTGGTGGTCGCCACCCAGAACCCCATCGAGCACGAGGGCACCTATCCCCTGCCCGAGGCCCAGCGGGACCGCTTCATGCTGGAGCTGAACATCGGCTACCCGACCCGCCAGGCCGAGATCGAGATCCTGGAGACCCACGGCCGGACCACCACCCTGCTCAGCGAGCTGCAGCCGGTGGCCGACGCGCCGACGGTGGCCGAGATGATCGAGGGGGTCAGGACGGTCCACGTGGCCGACACCCTCAAGCGCTACATCGTCGACCTGGTCAGGGCGACTCGCGACCACGCCGACCTGGCCCTTGGGGCCAGCCCGCGGGCGGCCTTGGCCCTGCTGCGGGCCTCGCGGGCGGCCGCGGCCGTCTCCGGGCGCGACTACGTGGTCCCCGACGACGTCAAGGAGCTGGTCAACCCGGTCCTGGCCCACCGGCTGATCACCGCACCCGAGGCCCAGATGATCGGCCGCACCGCCGCCGACGTGCTCGCGGACATCGTCGAGTACGTGCCGATCCCGATCCGCGGACGGGGCGAGAGCTAGCTTGCTCAGGGCGTTCACCCCGCGGGCGGCCGGGTTCGCCGCGGCCGCGGCCGCCCTGTACGTGGCCGGGCGCCTCACCGGCGTCTCCGAGCTGTACATGCTGGCCGTCGCCGCCGTCGTCCTGCCCGTGGGGGCGCTGGCCGTCGTCACCTGGGGCAACTCCCGGCTCACCTCCAGCAGGACCGTGCGCCCGGTGCGGACCTCGGTGGGCAACCGGATCAACGTCACTGTGCGCCTCGACAACCCGACCCGGCTGGAGACGGGCGTGCTGCTGCTCGAGGACCGGCTCCCCTACCAGCTCGGCCCAGGGGCCCGCTTCGTCGTCCCGGGGATCCCCGGGGGCGACCGTGAGCTGCTCAACTACGAGCTGCGGGCCGCCGCCCGGGGCCGCTATTCGATCGGCCCGCTGGCCGTCCGCCTGGCCGACCCGTTCGGGCTGGCCCAGGTCACCTCGGAGCTGGCCGGGGCCTCGGACGTGATCGTCCACCCGAAGGTCGAGACGCTCAGCGCCCCCGGCCTTGGCGGCGAGCTGGCCAGCTCGGCCGCGACCAAGGTCCGCTACCTGTTCTCCCAGGGCGACGAGTTCTACACCACCCGCGAGTACCGCGACGGCGACGACCTGCGCAAGGTCCACTGGCGCTCCTCGGCCAAGCGGGGCCAGCTGATGATCCGCCAGGAGGAGCGTCCCTGGCAGGCCAGGGCCGTGATCGCCATCGACCTGCGCCTGTCCGCCCACCGTGGCCAGGGGGGCCGGGCCTCGTTCGAGCGGGCGGTGTCGGCGGCGGCCTCGATCGCCCTGCGCCTGGGCCGCTCCGGCTACGAGCTGGCCCTGGTCGCCGACGACGGCCAGCAGGTGCGCCCGGCCGGGATGGCCGACCAGGCCACCGCCGTGCTCGACTTCCTGGCCAGCGTCGAGCCGACCGCGACCCCGTCGCTGGTGCCGATGGCCAACCGGCTGGCCAGGACGGCCGGCGAGGGGCTGCTGGTGGCCGTGCTCGGCGTCCCCTCCTCCGACGAGGCGGCCGCCCTGGCCCGCTGCCGGCTCGGCTTCGGCGGCGCCCTCGGCCTGCTGGTCCGCACCGACAGCTGGCTCGGGCTGGCCGCCCGCGAGGTGGCCGCGGCCGACGCCCAGGCCGCCGGCATCGCCACCCTGCTCGACCGGGCCGGCTGGCGGACCGCGATGCTCTCCCGCACCCAACCCCTGGATGACCCGTGGCGACGACTGACAGCCCCCCTGGGGCGCGCAACACTGACTACGCGCAGGCGCTAGCGCTGGCCGGCCTGCTGGCCGGCGCGTCCCTGTCGCTGAGCCGGCTGTACGCCGGCAACGCCTGGCTGCTGCCGACCTGGCTGACCATGGGGGCCGCCCTCGGCCTGGCCGCCCTGCTGCGGCGTCTTGGCGTCGGCCAGCTGCTGTCGCTGCTCGCCATGGTCGTCGGGTTCGTGGTCGTCGGCGGGATCCTGCTCTTCCCGGGCACGCTCCTGCTGGTCGTCCCCACCGGCCGGACCCTGTCCGAGATGGCGTCGGCCGCCTCGGCCGCCCTGGCCGCGGTCAGCGAGCAGGCCGCCCCGGTCCAGGTCACGACCGAGTTCGTGCTGCTCACCTGCGCCGGCGCCTGGGCGGTGGCGACCGCCGCCGACGGGCTCGCCTTCCGCGCCCGCCAGCCCCTGCTGGCCCTGGTGCCCGCCCTCGGCCTGTTCGTCTTCCCGGCCGTCATCCGGCCCTCCAGCCCCGCCTGGTACACGACCTGGTTCATGCTCGGGGCGGCCGGGATCCTGCTGTTCGAGGGCCGGGCCCGGCTGGCCACCTGGGGCCGCTGGGTGTCGAGCGCCCGCAGCCGGCCTGGCGCCGGCTGGCGGCTGCCGCTGACCCCGGCCGCCCAGACCGGCCGCTGGCTGGCCCTGGCCGCCGGGCTGTGCGCCCTGACCGTGCCCTGGCTGCTGCCCGGCTACGGCCAGCAGCCGGTGGTCGACCTCAAGGACCGCACCGGCGCCGACACCGGGGTGGCCCTCAACCCGTTCATCTCGCTGCGGACCCGGCTGACCGCGCAGGAAGACGTCCCCATGTTCCGGGCCCGGAGCACCCAGCGGGAGCGCTGGCGGCTGATGGTCTACGACCGCTTCGACGGCACCGACTTCGCTCCCTCCAGCGACCCCCGCAGCAACCTGGTCGCCTTCGAGGGCCCGCTCGCCGGCGAGCAGGACCCGGACCTGCCGGTGACCCAGGTCACCCAGGAGGTCGAGATCCAGGAGCTGGGGTCGTTCTGGCTGCCGGCGGCCACCACCCCGGTCCGGGTCGACGCCGGCCGGCGGGTGCTGGCCAACCAGAGGTTCGCCAGCCTGACCATCAACCAGCGGCTCCGCCAGGGGTTCCACTACACGGTCGTCTCCCAGGTCCCCCAGATCGACGCGGCCGACCTGGCCGGCCCGGTCGACTACCGGGACTACCCCAGCCTGCGGCCGTACCTGGAGACCGGCAGCCTGGACCGGGAGGTGGAGCAGCAGGCCGACGCGGTGGTCGCGGCCAAGGACGCCGACACCCCCTTCAAGAAGGCCCTGGCCATCCAGGACTACCTGCGCAGCAAGGAGTTCCGCTACAACCTGAACGTGCCCTCTCTCGCGGCCGGCGGCAACCAGCTGCGGCGGTTCCTGACCGAGGTCCGGGAGGGCTACTGCGAGCAGTTCGCCATCGCCATGGCCATGATGGCCCGGCAGGTCGGCGTCCCCTCCCGGGTGGCCGTCGGGTTCACCTCGGGTGAGATCATCGACAACACCTTCCAGCAGGTCACCACCCACGACGCCCACGCCTGGCCGGAGCTCTGGTTCCCCAAGGCCGGCTGGGTGCCGTTCGAGCCGACCCCTCGGGCCGACGGCACGGTGACGGTGCCCACCTACACCACCCCGGCCGGCCGGGTGCCCGCCGACGAGGCCGGCCAGACCGCCCAGCCGCAGACCACCCGAACGGACACCACCACCAACCCGCTCGTCCGCCCGCCCGACCCCGCCCCGGGCGGCAACTCCGACCCGCTGGCCGGCGCCGGCACCGACCGGGGCTGGCTGGCCAGGCCGGTCGTCCGGGCCGGCCTGGCCGTGGCCCTGCTGGTGCTGCTGATCCCCGGGGTCAAGTGGACCCGCAACCTGCTGGCCCGCCGGCGGGCCGGGCACCGGCCCCGCGACGCCGTGGCCGAGTCGTACGCGGAGCTGACCAGCTGGGCCAGGGACGCCGGCATCGGCCGCCGGGGGGCGGAGACGCCGGCCGCCTACGCCCGCCGATTGTCCGGCGACTTCGCCGCTGACGCCGACCCGCTGGTCGAGCTGACCGGCCTGTTCGAGCGGGCCGAGTACGCTCCCGACGAGCCCGGCGGCGACCAGGCCGACGAGGCCAGGCGCCTGGCCCGCAGCGCCAGGTCGAGCCTGGCTGGGCGGCTCGGCTGGCGCCGGCGGGTGGTGGCCACGGTCAGCCCCCGCAGCCTGGTCGGTCAGTCGCGCCGGTAGCCGGCCACGGCCAGCGGCACGAACACCGCCAGGATGGCCGCCGACCAGGCCAGCGACCTGACCACGTAGAACTCGGCCCCGTGGCCGAGCAGCAGCTCGGCCGCCCGGCCCTGGGTGAGCACCCGGACCGCGTCCACCATCACGGTGACCGGCTGGTGCTCGGCGAAGGCCTGCATCCAGCCGGGCATCGACTCGACCGGCACATACGCGCTGGACACGAAGGTGAGCGGGAACACCATCAGGGCCAGGCCCTGGGCGGCCTGGGCGGTCCCGGCGAACAGGCCGAGGGTGAGGAACATCCACTCGAAGGCGAACCCGAACACCAGCAGCAGCCCGAACGCGGCCAGGGCGTCGGCCAGGCCGCCATGGAGCCGGAACCCGACGGCGAAGCCGACGGCGCTGGTGATGGCCAGGCTCCACACGAGCAGGGCGGTGTCGGCCACCGCCCGGCCGGCGAGGACGGCGCTCCTGGGGATGGGCAGGGAGCGGAGCCGGTCCACGAAGCCCTGCTCCAGGTCCTCGGCCATCCCGGCGGCCGCGCCCATGCCGGCGAACAGCAGGCCGGTGGTGATGAACCCGGGGACCAGGAAGTCGACGTAGTCGAGGCCTCCGGCGCCGATGGCGCCGCCGAACACGTAGCGGAAGATCAGGAGGAACAGGGCGCTCTGGACGGTCCCGACGACCACCAGCTGGGGGGTGCGCAGGAACTTGCGCACCCCCCGCCGGGCGATGCCGAAGGTGCTGGCCGCCAGCCCGGCCGAGGGCCGGGCGGAGGCGGGGACGGGAATGCTTGCCATGGTCGATCGTCTCCTCTCAGGCCGCCGCGTGGCCGGCGGCGGTGTCGGCCGCTGGCTCGAGCCCCTGGCCGGTCAGGGCCAGGAAGACCTCGTCCAGGGTGGGCGGCCGCAGCGAGATGTCCTCGACCGCGACCCCGGCCGCGTCAAGGGCGCTCAGGGCGTCGCGCAGCGGGTCGGTGCCGGCGGCGACGGCCACCCGGACACGGCGGGTGGCCTCCTCGATCTGCGGCTGGTCGTGGTCGAGGCCGGCCAGGCCGGCCGCCGCCCTGGGCAGGTCGGCCCGGTCCCGGGTGTGGACCTCGATGACGTTGCGGCCGGCCCGCTGCTTGAGCTCGCTGGGGGTGCCGGCGGCCACGACCCGGCCGTGGTCGATGATCACCACCCGGCTGGCCAGGTGGTCGGCCTCGTCCAGGTACTGGGTGGTCAGCAGGACGTCGGTGCCGGCCCCGACCAGGGCCCCGATGGCGTCCCAGAGCTCGATCCGGCTGCGCGGGTCCAGCCCGGTGGTCGGCTCGTCCAGCAGCAGCAGGCGCGGCGACCCGACCAGGCTCGCGCCCAGGTCGAGCTTGCGGCGCATCCCCCCCGAGTAGGTCCGGGCCAGCCGGTCGGCCGCCCCGGTGAGCCCGAGCAGCTCGAGCACGCGGTCGCTGCTCGCCCGGGCCGTGCGCCTGTCCTGGCCGAACAGCCTGGCCACCAGGCGAAGGTTCTCCCGGCCGGTCATGGCCGGCTCGACGGCCGCGTACTGGCCGGCCAGCCCGATCACTCGGCGGACCGCCCCGGGCTGGCGGCGCACGTCGTGGCCGGCCACCCGGAGCTCCCCCGCGTCGGGGCGCAGCAGGGTGGCCACGGTGCGCACGAAGGTTGTCTTGCCGGCCCCGTTGGGCCCGAGCACGGCCAGGACCTGTCCCGGCTCCGCCACCAGGTCGAGCCCGTCCAGGGCGACCGTCTTGCCGAACCGCTTGCGGAGGCCGGTGGCCTCGATCGTCGGCGTCATCTGCATCCTCCTGCATGGAACGATGTTCCTTTGAACGAACACTGTTCTAGCACCCGGGCCGGTTGATGTCAAACGGTGTTCCATAAGACGAACGTTGTTCCATCTCTGGTACAGTGCTGGGCCATGGCCATCCCCGAGCCGCCTTGGAAGGCCGCCCCGCGCCAGCGGCCGGCCCGCGCTCCCCTCTCCCGGGAGGCGATCGTCGACGCCGCCCTGCGCGTGCTCGACCGCGAGGGCTCGGCCGGGCTGAGCATGCGCCGGGTCGCCGACGAGCTGGGCACGGGCCCGGCCTCGCTCTACTGGCACGTGGCCAACAAGGACGCCCTGGTCGACCTGATCATCGACCGGGTGGCCGGCGAGGTGCCGCTCCCCGAGCCCGACCCGGACCGCTGGCAGGAGCAGCTGCGGGAGTGGCTGATCGGGGTCAGGGGCGTGTTCGACCGCCACCCGGGCGTGGCCGCCCTGACCCTCGGGCGGATCCCCACCGGCATCAACGTGGTCCGCTGGGCCGAGTGGACCCTGGTCCTGCTGCGCGGAGCCGGCATCCCCGACCGGGTCGCCGCCTACGCCAGCGACCTGCTCGGCCTGTACCTGGGGGCCACCGGCTACGAGGCCACCCTGCCCCCGATGACCTCAGCCAGCGGCGAGCCAATGTCGCTGGAGGAGACCGCGGCCATGATGCGCGGCTACTTCGCGTCCCTGCCCGCAGACCAGTTCCCCAACGTGGTCGCGACCGTGGACGAGCTGTTCAGTGGCGGGCCCGAGGAGCGGTTCGAGCTGGGCCTCGACGTGATCCTGCGCGGCCTGGCCTCCTACGCCCAGCCCTGAGCCGGCCGTGCCCGCCACAGGTCGCGGAGCAGGGCGCACTCGACCAGTGACCAGTCGCAGGTCCGCGCGGTCAGGGGGGCCCCTGGCCGCCGCCGCGCTCCTCCCAGCGGGAGCGCCAGCGCTCGGTCATCTTCCCCCACCAGGCGTCGACGCCGCCTTTGGGGCCGCCGCCCTGGCGGCGCTGGGGGCCGGCCGGGGGCGGGCCCGACGGGGGCGCCGGGCCGACCGGTCGCTCCACCGTCGCACGCCGGCGCATGGTCCGGACGAACAGGAACACACAGGCCAGCATGATGACGAAGCCGGCGACGCCGACGGCCACGTTCTCGAGGAAGGTCGAGGAGATGACAACGATCAGACCGAGCACGAAGCCGGCCACGGCCAGCTTGAGCCGGCGGCCCAGGTGGGCACGGAACGAGGAGCCCACCTGATGGGCGAATTTGGGGTCCTCTTCGAGCAACCGCCGCTCGATCTCGGCCAGGATGCGTTGCTCGTGCTCGGACAGCGGCATGTGAGGCTCCGGCCAGGGTCGTACTGTGGTAGTCCTGCGAGTGTACCCGGGCACTACCCCCTCAACAACAGCGTCGCCCCGCGGGTCTAAGGGGTTCAACCCTCAACCTGAGCCTACGGTTCCCGCTCCTGGGACGTCAGCGAGGCCAGGTCGATGGCGCCGTCGCCGAAGCGGGCCCTGACCGCGTCGGCGGCCCGCACCGCCGCCTCCCAGCCCGGCCGCTCCGGGCCCAGCCGCAGCTGCACCGGCGCGCCCGCGCGCTGCAGGTTGCTGACGGTGACGCCGACCAGGCGGACCGGGGCCCGGCCGAGCTGGAGCCGGGCCAGCAGGTCGCCGGCGACCTCGTGCAGCTCGGTGTCGGTGTCGGTGGCCACGGCCAGGGTGCGACCGCGGGTGATGGTGCGGAAGTCGGCGAAGCGAAGCTTCAGGGTGACGGTGCGGCCGGCCAGGCCGGCCTCCCGCAGCCGCCGGCCCACCCGCACACAGCAGCGCAGCACCTCGCGGGCCAGCTGGCCGGGGTCGTCGATGTCGGCGGCGAAGGTCTCCTCGGA